>JBGAOF010000047.1:0-12111 GCA_044221915.1 Solirubrobacterales bacterium | reverse complement strand
GGAGGTCGCCGGGGATCGGCAGGGCTTCGGCGGCGACGGCGAGGGCCGGCCTCCACAACTCGGCGCCGGCGGCCAGCGGGTGGCGCTCGGCCATGCCCCCGGGACCCCAGGCGAACACGTGCAGGTAGGCCAGCGAGTCGGCGCCGATGTGCTCGGCGATCTCCTCGACCGTCCGGTTGTGGGCGACCATCTCCTCGCGGGCCGACATGTCCACCCCGTAGTTGCAGCCGTAGCGGATCGGCGGGGCCGAAATCCGCAGGTGAACCTCACGCGCGCCGGCCGCCCGGAGCATGCCGACGATCTGGCGCGTGGTATTGCCGCGCACAATCGAGTCGTCAACAACGACCACCCGCTTGCCGGAAATGATCTCGGGCAGGGGGTTGAACTTCATCCGGAGCCCGTGCTTGCGGAGTTCCTGGCCGGGCTGGATGAAGGTGCGGGCGACGTAGCGGTTCTTGATCAGGCCGTCATCCTGGGGCAGGCCGGAGGCCCTGGCGTAGCCGCGGGCGGCGGGGGTGCCGGAGTCGGGAACGGAAATCACGAGATCCGCGTCGGCCGGTGCTTCCCGCCAGAGGATCTCGCCCATCTGCCCGCGGACTTCCTGCAACCGCTTGCCCTCAAGCTTGGTGTCCGGACGGGAAAAATAGATGTGCTCGAAAACACACATCGCGGTCCGTTCGCTTTTCACCACCTGGCGGGACTCGAGGCCACGTTCACTCAGGGAGATCATTTCGCCCGGGCTGACCTCCCGGACCAAGGTCGCCCCGATGATGTCGAAGGCGCAGCTTTCGGAGGCAAAGACGTAGCTGCCGTCGGGCATCTGCCCGAGCGAGAGGGGACGAATTCCGTAAGGGTCCCGGAAAGCCACGATCGCGTGCCTGGTCATCACGACTGTGGAGTAGGCCCCCTGAAGTTGCGGCATCACGTTCGCGACGGCATCTTCGACATGGCGGCCGTAGTCACTTGAAATCAGAGCCGCGATGATCTCGGAGTCGGTGGTGCCACGAAACTCGAGGCCCTTCCGGCTGAGCCGGTTGTAGATCTCGACCGCATTGGTCAGGTTGCCGTTGTGGGCGAGGGCGAGTTCCCGGCCGTCGTCGCGCCAGATCGGCTGCGCGTTCTCCCAGGACCCGCCACCGGTGGTCGAATAGCGCACATGCCCTATCGCCATGTCCCCCGTCAAGGCGCGGAGCTTGTCCTCGTTGAACACCTGTGAAACCAGGCCGCCGTCACGCATGATCGTGATGTGGCCGCCTTCGCAGGTGGCGATGCCGGCCGATTCCTGCCCACGGTGTTGCAATGCGTACAGGCTGAAGTAAGCCAGACGGGATACATCGTGTCCGGGGGCGTAAACGCCAAACACCCCGCATTCTTCACGCGGACCTTCACGAAGGTCGATCTGCTCAGTCACAGGTCAGGCCACCAATTGCCGGGAGAAACCAGAATGCAGGCGGGCTGCCTGCGTTTGCAGAGTAGCAGCGGAGGCTGGTCGTCCCGGCGATTGCGTGGAAAACCACCGCAAATCACGATGTTTGGATATTTGGGGCATGCCGGGCGGAACGCAGTTCCCCGGCCAGGCTCACCGCGTCGTAGGCGCCTGTGTGCCGAATCCCGTTGACGAAGAAGGTCGGTGTCCCGTGGGCCCCGCTGGCATCTCCGGACTCCGCATGCTTCTGGACCCGCCGGGCGAACCTGCCGCTCTGGATGTCTTCGACGAACCGGTCGACATCGAGGTCGAGCTTGCCGGCGTAGCCGATCAGATCCTCGATGTCGAGATCACCCTGATGGTCATAGAGCTCGATGTGCATCTCCCAGAATCTGCCTTGGGCGGAGGCGGCTTCGGCGGCCTCGGCAGCGAGTTCGGCGTGGGGGTGCACGTCGACCAGGGCAAGGTGCCGGTAGACGTAAACCATCTCGTCACCCATCCGTTCGCGCAGTTCCCGGATCATGCCGGTCGCCCTCCCGCAGTAAGGACATTCGTAGTCGCCGTATTCGACGAGGACGAAGGGGGCATCGGGATTGCCGAGGTAATGGTCAAGGTCAGGGTCGAAGGGCAGGTCGAGAAGGCGGGGCAGTCCGGCACTGACTTCGCCGCGGAAAATTGCGGCCAGGGTGAAGATCGCCCAGGCCAGGAGGACAGCGAGGATAGAAGCGATGAAGATGCCGACCACCGCGTGGTCCTGGGTCTGGATGTCGTCGTAGGCGAGCCGCGCGATCAGTAGCGAGATCGTGAAGCCGATCCCGGAAAGGGCGGCGCCACCGACAGTCTGACCCTTGCCGATGCCGCGGGGCAGCTCGCCGATCCCGGATTTGATCGCGGCGACGACACCGGTGGTGATGCCGAGCGTCTTGCCGACAACGAGGCCGCCGACGACGGCCCAGGTCAGGGTTGAGCCGAGGGAGTCGGCGAGGATCCCGCCTCGCAGGTCGACACCCGCATTGGCCAAGGCAAACAAAGGCACGACGAGAAAGCTGGTGAACGGATGGAGGAGGGTCTGGAACCGCTCGTTCGGCGAGAGTGCCTGCTGCACGCTCTGGTTTGCGGAACGGGCGACCTCGGGCAAGGGTGATTGCCGGAAGGCCCGCACCTTGCGCGCTGCCTTCTCGACCTTTTTCGGCTGGGGCGGGTAGGCCGCAACGAGCAGGCCCGCGATCATGCCGGCCAGGGTCGCGTGGAAGCCGGACTCCATGGCTGCCACCACGGCGACGAGGACGGCGGCGAGGTAGGCGGCCGAGCGCCACACCCCGATCCGGGGGAAGATCGCGATCAGGCCGAGCGCGGCGACACAGACCGCGATCGCCACCGGATCCAGTGACTGCGAATAAAAGAGGCCGATCACCGAGATCGCAGCGATGTCGTCGACGATCGCCAGGGTGAGCAGGAAGACCCTGAGCTGGGTCGGAAACTTCGGCCCGACAATCGCCAGCGCACCAAGCAGAAAGGCAGTGTCGGTGGTGATCACTATTCCCCAGCCGTGCTCGTTACCGGAGCCGGAGTTGACCGTGAAGAAGATCAGGGCCGGCAGCAGCATCCCGCCGATCCCGCCCAGCACCGCCACCAGCACCCGCCTGCGGTCCCGCAGTTCGCCCATTGCCATCTCCCGCCGGACTTCCATCCCGATCACAAAGAAGAAGAGGGCCATCAGGGCTTCGTCGATCCAGTAGCGGAGCGAATGGTCAATCGAAAAGCCGCCGATGTTGATCGAGACCGCGGTTCCCCAGAAGCTTTCGTAGGTGTCTGCGAAGGGGGCATTCGACCAGACCAGCGCGGCTATCGCGGCAAGCAGCAGCAGCCCGGCACTGCCGGTTTCGGTCGCCAGGAACTGGCGCATCGGCTTCGCGACCTGGGCCGCAAGATCGCGCCTGCTCTCGGTCGTGTCTGGGGCGTGGGATGTGGTCGCCAAGTCCGGACTCAAACTATCGGGTCCCCCGCGGTCCCCGTTCGGGCCGGGCCGGAGCAACGTCCCTGGTTCTTACATCTAGTGGGTGAGACCAGCCTGGTCGGATTCGATGCGATCCTCGAGGGAGTCAAAGGCCGCCTCGGCTTCCCTGACCAGGATCTCCACCCGGTTGCCGGCGGCGGTGACGATTACTTCGTTGCCGGTGACTTCGCCGATCAGTTCGAAATCGACCCCCCGGCCGCCGAGTCGCTCGAGGTCGGCCGGCGGCCCGGCCACTATGAAGCCACCCGGACCTTCGCCAAACAGGGCATCTTCCGGGTCGCAATCGCGCCGAACGATCAGCGGATGGAGATCGACCGCGCAGCCGGAGCCGGATGAGATTGCGAGTTCTGCCAGGGCTGTGGTGATGCCGCCGTCGGAGACATCGGTCGCGGTGCGGATCTGGCCGGTGCGGACCGCTTCACGGACCAGTTCTATCGCCACCTTGACCGGTGCGATCTCGACCTCGGGCAGGCCCTTGCCGAGCTGGCCACGCTGCTTTTCCAGCTCGGATCCGGCCAGCGAGGGGTCGAAGGGACCGACCAGGGCGATCGAATCACCTTCCCGCCAATGCTCGCCGGCGACCCGGTCCGGGTCGGGCAGTTCCCCGACCATGCCCACCACCGGGGTCGGGTAGATCGGGCCCTGCGGCGTTTCGTTGTAGAGCGAGACATTGCCGCCGACCACCGGCGCCCCGAGCGCGTGGCAAGCTTCGGCGAGGCCTTCGATCGAACGGCCGAGCTGCCAGGCAACCCCGGGTTTCTCGGGGTTGCCGAAGTTGAGGCAGTTGGTCACCCCGAGCGGTTCGGCCCCCACCACCGCGAGGTTCGCCGCGCATTCAAGCGCCGCTTCGATTGTCCCCTGATAGGGGTCGCAGGCGACCCGGCGGCCGTTCCCGTCGATCGACACGGCGATTGCCCGGGCCGATTCGGGGATGTTCAGTACGGCCGCATCGGCCTGGCCCGCGCGGTGAACGGTGCGGGAGCCGACGATCGAGTCGTACTGCTCGTAGGCCCAGCGCTTCGAGGCGATCGAAGGCGAGGCGAGCAGGGCCAGGGCAATGTCACTGGGGGAGGCGGCCGCTTCGATCGTTTCCCGGTTCGGGTAGTTCCACTCCGCCGGTTCCTCGGGATCGAGGTCATAGAGCGGGCAGCCATCAACCAGGTCGTCGACCCGGATCTCGCCGACCGTTTCGCCGTTTTTCAGGATCCGGAACGTACCGCTGTCGGTCACCTCGCCGATCACCGCCGACGCGGTTTGCCACTTGGTGCAGAGGGCGAGTACCGCATCCACCTTTGCGGGTTCGACCACGGCCAGCATCCGTTCCTGGGATTCCGAGACCATGATCTCGAAGGGCTCCATGTCCGCTTCCCGCAGCGGGACCAGCCCGACATCGATGTCGATGCCGGTGTTTCCTGCCGAGGCCATCTCACCGGCCGAGGAGGTGAGCCCGGCGGCGCCGAGGTCCTGCAGCGAGACCAGCAGCTCTTCGGCCAGCAGCTCCTGGCAGCACTCGAGCAGCTTCGACTCCTCGAATGGATCGCCGATCTGAACGGTGGGCCGCTTCGCATCGTCGCCCTCGTCGAGTTCGGCCGAAGCCAGTACCGAGGCGCCACCGATCCCGTCGCGTCCGGTCAGCGACCCGAAAAGCACGATCTTGTTACCGGTGCCGGCGGCGGCCGCGCGAACCATCTCGTCGGTGCGGGCAATGCCCACACACATCGCGTTGACCAGCGGGTTCTGCTCGTAGGGTGGTTCGAAGTAGATTTCGCCCCCGACCGTGGGGATCCCCATCGAGTTTCCGTAGTGGCCGATCCCGCGAACCACTCCGTCGACCAGGTAATGGGTGCGTTCGGTGTCCGGTTCACCGAAACGAAGCGAATCGAGGATCGCGATCGGCCGGGCACCGAGCGCGATCACATCGCGGAGGATCCCACCGACCCCGGTCGCGGCGCCCTGGAACGGTTCGACCGCCGAAGGGTGATTGTGAGATTCGACCTTGAAGGCGATCGAGTGGCCGTTGCCGATGTCCACGGCACCGGCGTTCTCGCCTGGGCCCATGACCACCCGCGGGCCTTCGGTCGGAAGTTTTTTGAGCAGCTTGCGTGAATGCTTGTAGGCGCAGTGCTCGGACCAGAGCAGCGAGAACATGGCCAACTCGACCCCGTTCGGTTCGCGGCCCATCTTCTCGCAGATCAGGTCGAACTCGTGGTCGGTCAGACCGAGGGTCCGGTGGGCGCTCAGATCACTCATGCGCCCGACCCGGTGAGGGCGGGTCCCCGAAAGAGCTCCAGCCCGTCGGTAGATCCGCTGAACGCCTCGACCGCATGTTCGGGATGCGGCATCAGGCCCAGCACGTTGCCAGCTTCGTTTGTAACCCCGGCAATGTCGTTCAGGGAGCCGTTCGGATTCTGGCCGGGGGCATAACGGAAGGCGACCTGCCGGTTGTCTTCAATCCGTTCCAGCAGTTCAGGCGGGGCAAAAAAGCGGCCGGACTGGTGCTTGAATGGAATCGAGATCGTCTGGCCGGCCTCGTAGCCGGAGAGGAACGGTGACCGGGCCTCGCCGACCAGCAGTTCCCCCTGGCGGCAGATGAACCGGGCCCGCTCGTTGGTAAGGAGCGCCCCGGGCAAGAGTCCGCTTTCGCAGAGTACCTGGAACCCGTTGCAGATTCCGAGTACCGGACCGCCATCGGCCGCGAACTCCGCCACGGCGGTCATCGCCGGAGAAAACCTGGCGATCGCCCCTGCCCGCAAATAGTCCCCGTATGAGAATCCCCCGGGAACGACCACCCCGTCGAGATCGGACAGGTCAGTTTCCCGGTGCCAGACCAACCGAGGCTCGGAGGCGGGATCGGTGGGGACTCCGACGACGTTTCGGGTCGAGGAGGAGGTCCCACTGGTCCCGCCTCCAACACCCAAGGTACGTTCAGCGATGAGACATGCGTTGAGGGCATCGCGTTCGTCGCAGGATCCGGGGAACTGCAGCACGCCCCAGATCATTCGGAGATGGTCTCGATCTCGTAGTCCTCGATCAACGGGTTGGCGAGGAGCTTCTCGCAGAGTTCCTGGAGCCGGTCTCCATTTTCGGCTTCAAGTTCGACGATCCGCCCGACCCGCACATGGCCGATCCCTTCGAAGCCAAGGGCCGGCAGTGCTCCTTCAACCGCCTTGCCCTGGGCATCAAGAATGCCCTCTTTGGGCCGGATCAGTACCCGTGCCCGGATCAAAGTTCCCTCCCGGTGATCCGCTCGTAGGCCTCACGGTACTTGGCCTGGGTCTGGGTGACCACATCCTCGGGCAGTTCCGGGGCGGGCGGGTTGTGGTCCCAGCCGGCGGCGTTGGCCCAATCGCGCACGTATTGCTTGTCGAAGGAGGGTTGTGGCCGCCCCGGCTCGTATTCGTCGGCCGGCCAGTAGCGGGAGGAGTCGGGGGTCAACGCCTCGTCGCCCAGCATGATTTCGGCCCCGGCATGGCTGCCGAACTCGAACTTCGTGTCGGCCAGGATTATTCCCCGTTCGGCTGCGTGCCGGGCGCCGTATTCGTAAAGCTCGATCGAGACGCGGCGGAGTTCTTCCATCAGTTGCCGGTCCCCGACAATTTCGACTGCCCGGTCGAAATCCACGTTTTCGTCATGGTCACCGACCTCGGCCTTGGTCGCGGGTGTGAAGATCGGCCGCGGCAGCTGGTCTGATTCGGTCAGCCCCTCGGGCAGGCCAACCCCGCAGACCGCCCCGGTCTCCTGGTATTCCTTCCAGCCGGAACCGGAGAGGTAACCGCGGACCACACATTCGACCGGGTACATCTTCAGCTTGCGTACCCTGACCGCCCGCCCGGCAACTTCCGCGGGCACATCATTGGAGAGAAAGTGGTTTGGCACGATCTCCCCGGTGTTCTCAAACCAGAAGTTGGACATCTGGGTGAGCACCTCCCCCTTGCCGGGGATTGCGGTGGGCATGATCACGTCATAGATCGAGATCCGGTCCGAGGCGACCAGCAGGAGATCATCCTCGATCTCGTAGATCTCACGGACCTTGCCGGAATTGACGAGTTTCAGGTCTTCAATCGAGGTGCTCATCAGGACCGACTCTACAAGGCATCCACGTTGGAGAAACGACCGGCGGTGGCGGGGTTCGTTCTCCGGACGGGAGCCTGGTCAGCCCGTCGGCGGACGCCACATCAGCCAGACCGGGACGCCCGGCTCGATCTCGATCTCTTTCACGGGTTCGAAGCCAAACCGGGTGTAGAACGGGAGGTTGCTCTCCGTCTGGGTTTCGAGCCAGCATCCGATGACGTCCCGGTCGGCCGCTTCGAGGCCGGGCTGAAGCAGCGCTGCCCCGTGACCCCGGCGTTGAGATTCGGGTGAGACCGACAGCACCGAGAGGTACCAGTGCGGTTCTCGGGGCCAGTGGGAGGTCACTACCCGCTGGAGCTTCGCGGCCTTGCCGAGGTGGGGGAGGCCGGCCGGCAGGAAGGTCAGGGTTTCCGCCAGGGTTTCCCGCAGGTTGTGACGCTTGGTTCCCGGGGGGTACCAGAGCGCAGCCCCGGCAATCCCGCCATCGGGCCGCCGGGAGAGCCAGGCGGATTTGCGGGGAATGAAGACATGCTTGATCAGGGCCTGGTACTGGCGGCGCTCAACCCTGGCCCTTGCCTTGTCGTCGGGTAGTAGCCAGGCCCAGATCTCGTTGTCCTGAAATCCGCGGGCGATCGCGTCGGCGGCCGGCCCGGCCTCTCCGGGCCCGATTGGACCGACCCGGGTCGCGGGCCGACCGTGGTCAGCCGGGACTGGCAGGGTTCTCCTTCGCCCATTTCGCGATGGCCGACGAGTCGCTGATCACTTCGCCGTTGTCGAGCACCAGGATCGGAACCTCGTTGCTTCCGGAAAGCTCCTTCACTTCCTTGCGGTCCTCGGCGCGGCTCTTCCAGGTCCAGGGCATCATCCTGTATCCGCGAACCTTCTTCAGTTCGTACTTGTAGCCGGCCTGGTCGAGAGCCTTGCCGGCCTTCGCACAGGGATGCATGGCCGCTGGTCCGCCGGTTCCCGTTCCACATACGTAGAGCTTCATCGCCGGAAGGCTACCGACAGCGAGGAAGTGTGGCGGTCCGTCGTTTCAGGCCGGTATTTCTGCCGGTGGCGCGTTCGCGGGGACGCTCGGCTCCTGATCGTCCGCCATGATTGCGTGACGAGACCCGGGAGCTCCGAACTCATAGGGTCCACCCACGACCCGGGGGATCCGGTCGAAGTTGTAGACCGGGGGCGGCGAGCTGACCTGCCATTCGATCGTGTGGGCCCGCCAGGGGTTATCTCCGGCCTTGGGCCCGAACCGCCAGCTCACGATCATGTTGTAGACGAAGATCAGCTGGGCGGCACCGAGCGAGAAGGCGGAGATTGAAATGAGCAGGTTCCAGTTGCCGTATTGGCTGGCATAGTCGGCGACCCGCCGCGGCATACCGTCCATCCCGATCCAATGCATTGGGACAAAAGTCAGCCAGGTTCCGGTCAAGGTCAGCCAGAAGTGCCAGTGTCCCAGCCGTTCATCGAACATGCGACCGGTCATTTTCGGGAACCAGTGGTAGATCCCGGCGAAAATCGTGAAGACCGAACCCGCGAACAGGACGAAGTGAATGTGCGCGACGATGAAGTAGGTGTCGGTCACGTGGATGTCGAGCGGTACCAGGGCGACCATCACTCCGCTGATGCCGCCGATTATGAAACTGACGATGAATCCGAGTGCGAAGAGCAGGGCGGTCCGGTTGGCGTGGATCTTCCCGTAGAAAAGTGTGCCGAGCCAGGAAAAAATCTTGATTCCGGTCGGGACCGCGATCAGGGTCGAGGTGATCATCATCGGAACCCGCAGCCAGGAGAACATTCCCGAAACGAACATGTGGTGAGCCCATACGGAGTAGCTGAGGGCGACGATTCCGATCAGCGAGAGGGCCATCAGCCGGTAGCCAAAGATCGGCTTTCGGGCGTGGGTGGCGATCACTTCGCTGACGATGCCGAAGCCGGGCAGCATCATGATGTAGACCGCCGGGTGCGAGTAGAACCAGAAGATGTGCTGGTAGGAGACGACATCGCCACCTTCGAGGAAGTTGAAGAAGTTCATGTCCATCAGCCTTGAGAGCAGAACCATGAGCTGGACACCGGCGATGAACGGGGTGGCTCCGATTATCAGCAGCGACGTTGCGAGGTTCGCCCAGGAAAGGAGTGGCATCCGCCAGATCGTCATGCCGGGAGCCCGCATGGTGATGATCGTGACCAGAAAATTGACGGCTGCGAAGATCGATGAGAACCCGGCGAACTGCACTCCGATATTGAAGAAAGACTGGCCCAGAGGGGCACCGGTGGAAAGCGGGGCGTAGCCGGTCCAGCCTGCGTCGAAGGCTCCGCCCGGAGCGAGGAAGCTGGCCAGGAAAATGACACCGGCGATCGGCAGCAGCCAGAAGGAAAGGGCGTTGAGGCGCGGGAAGGCCATGTCCGGAGCCCCGATCATCAGGGGGAGGACATAGTTGGCCAATCCGGCAAAGGCCGGGATGATGAAGAGGAAGATCATCACCGTTGCATGGGTTGAGAAGAGGCCGTTGTAGGTGCTTGCCGCGAAGATCTGGGTGCCGGGCTGGGCCAGTTCGGCCCGGATCAGCATCGCCAGGAGGCCCCCGATCAGGAAGAAGACGAGGGTGGTGACCACGTACTGGATCCCGATCACCTTGTGGTCGGTGTTGAAACGGAAGTAGTCACGCCATTCGAGCGCACCGTGGTCGGCGTGTTCATCCGGTAGTTCCTTCGCCCCGAAGGCCCATTTCAGCCAGTAGTCAAAACTCCCGATGCCCCAGAGGAAGCCAAAGGGAGCGGTGATCAGCGGGACGACCACATGGGGGTAGCCGGTTTGTTCGGTCTGCAGCAATTCGAGTCCGGAGATTGCCCGCAGGCCGACCACGAGGCCAAACCCGACCGCCGCGCCGATCAGTGTTCCCAGGAACGCCCTGCCAACCGGCAAATTTCCACGTGAGGTCCCGCCGCCGGTTGTCTGAGTGGCATCCACGGTCGCAAACGCTAGGTTCCCCCAGCCATAATGTCTAATATCTCTTTCAGGCGTCTCTCATAGGCGTCACCTATGAGTGTTGAATTGAGACATCTCCGTTACTTCACCGCTGTGGCGGAGGAGATGAACTTCGGGCGGGCGGCCGAAAGGCTCCACATCGCTCAGCCATCCCTGAGCCAGCAGATTCGGCGACTGGAGAGCCTGATCGGGGTTGAACTGTTTGACCGCAGCGGCAGGACAATCAGCCTCACCCCGGCCGGAGAGGCACTTGCGGGCCGGACCAGGCGCACCTTCGAAGACGTCGATGCGGCGGTCACCGCAGCCCGTGATGCGGCAAGCGGGATCATCGGCCGGCTCGCGATCGGGTTTGTTGAAATGGCGGCAATCGGTCTGGTTCCCGAGGCGGTTCGCCGCTACCGTGACTCCCATCCACGGGTGACCCTTGAGCTCCGGGAGCTGCCGGTCCGCACCCAGATCGAGGAATTGCTCAGAGGCCACCTTGACCTTGGCTTCGTCCGAGCCGAGCCTGGCCACCGCGACCTCATTGTCGAGAGGGTCCTCAAGGAGGGGTTCGTCGCTGCGGTTCCGGCTGGGCATCGGTTCGCCGGTTCGGCGCGGATGAGGCCGGACGAGGTCCTGGCCGAACCGTTGATCGTGATCGAACGCGACCAGCTACCCGGTCTCTACGACGAAACGATGGCGATCGCCCGGGCTTCCGGGGTGGCCGTTGACATCGCGCAGCAGACCACCAGCATCCTTTCCACCCTCGGCCTGGTCTCGGCTGGACTCGGGATCGCGCTGCTCCCGGCATCGGCGAGAGATCTCGCCTTCTCAGGCGTCAGCTACGTCTCGATCGAACCTTCACCCACCACGGCGATTCTCGCGGTGCGGCACCGGGAAAGCCGCTCACCCCAGATCGAGCCGTTCCTGCAGTCGATGGCCTCGGCCTGATCTGCCTGCCTTTGACCCGCTCAGTCGCGGATCTCTTCCAGCCTCTCGAATACTTCGGGGAGATGGGTGAGGTAGGCGCTGTAGTCGAAGATCTCGTCGAGGTCGAGGTCCGGGGCGGCTGCGCCGATCAACTCGCGGAAGTGGGGACCACCGTCAAAGGCCTCGTGGGCGGCGGCCTGGACCGTCCGGTAGGCGTCGTCCCGGGTCATGCCGGCTTCGACCAATGCGGTCAGGGCCCGCTGGCTGAACAGGGCGCCGTTGGTCAGCTCGAGGTTCGACTGCAGGCGATCGACGTGAACCACCAGGCCCGTGGCCACCTGGGTGGCGATGTGGTGCATGTAGTCGAGTCCGATGGTGGCGTCGGGCAGGATCACTCGTTCGGCGCCAGAGTGGCTGATGTCCCGTTCATGCCACAGCGCCACGTTTTCCAGGCCGGTTTGCGCGTATCCGCGGAGCAGTCGTGCGAGGCCGGTGAGGCGTTCGGTGCGAATCGGGTTGCGCTTATGCGGCATCGCCGAGGAACCTTTTTGCTGGCCGGTGGCGAAGGGTTCCTCCGCCTCCCGGACTTCGGTTCTTTGCAGCAGGCGAATTTCCTGTGCAAACTTATCCAACGACGATGCGATGATCGCCAAGGTAGTAAAAAACTCAGCGTGCCGGTCACGCTGGACAATTTGCGAT
>JBGAOF010000046.1:0-12122 GCA_044221915.1 Solirubrobacterales bacterium | reverse complement strand
ACCGTGAACTTCGCCCTGCTCGCGCTCGACCAGATTGTCAATCACGCGGCGGCCATCCCCTACATGTTCAACGGCAACGTTCGGGTGCCGATGGTGATCCGGATGCCCGGCGGTGGTGGGCATCAGCTCGGACCCACCCATTCCCACAGCTTCGAGGCGCTCTACCTGCAGATTCCCGGGCTGCTGGTTGCCTGCCCCTCCACCCCGGCGGACGGCAAGGCTTTGCTCAAAGCGGCGATCCGCGATGACAACCCGGTTGTCTTCATCGAACACGAGAGCCTTTACGCGGTTCGCGGCGAAGTCCCCGCCGGCGAGGATGTGATCCAGCGTTTCGGCGAGGCGGCGATTCGCCGCGAAGGTTCCGATGTGACGATTGTCGGCATCCTCAAGATGGCCCATGTAGCGGAAAGGGCCGCGGCCGAACTGGAGGATAAGCACGGGATCTCCGCCGAGGTGATCGACCCGAGAACCCTGCGCCCCCTGGATCTGGACACCATTCTCGAATCGGTCAGGAAAACAAACCGGGTGGTGATCGTCGAGGAAGGCTGGCCACATGGCGGGGTCGGCGCGAACCTCTCCGCGCTGATCACCGAGCAGGCCTTCGACTGGCTGGATGCCCCCGTGCTGCGGGTTACCGGCGCGGATGTTCCGATGCCGTATTCCCGGCGCATGGAACAGGCCGCGATACCCCACGAGGAACATGTGATCGAAGCTGTCCTCGCGGCGACCGAAGGGGCCTTTCCGGCCCGGGAAGGCGGCTGATGGGCGAAATCGTGATGCCCCGGCTGACCGATTCGATGGAGGAAGGGGTGATCCTCGCCTGGCTGAAACAGGATGGTGACCGGGTTGCGGTCGGCGACGAACTGGTCGAGATCGAAACCGACAAGGCTTCGATGGTCTACGAGGCCGACCTCGCCGGGACCCTGGAGATCCTGGTGCCCGAAGGCGAGACCAGGCCGATCGGCGAACCGATCGCCAGGGTGGGTGACGGGCCCCCGGGAGCAGGGGCAGAAGCGGTCCCGGCCGAGGCGGAAGCGGTCGCGGCAGAGGCGGAAGCGGTCCCGGCCGAAGCCCCGGAGAGACCCCAAGGAGAGTCGGGGACCGGGGGGCGAACCAAGGCTTCTCCCCTGGCCCGGCGGATCGCCGCAGACCGGGGTATCGATCTCTCCGGGCTGACCGGATCGGGACCCGGCGGGCGGATTATCAAGGTGGATGTCGAGTCGGCCAAAGCCGGTCCGCAACCGACTGGTGGGCCGGCCGGAGTCGCATCCCTCGTCACGCCCTCCGAGGCCATTCCGGCAGACCCGGCCAAGGGCCCCCCGGAGATTGTCGAGTTGACCCGCACCCAGCAGCTGATCGCAAGAAGGATGGTCGAGTCCAAGGCGACCATCCCTCACTTCTACCTGCGGACCGTGGTTGACATGGACCGGGCGGTCGAGGTGCGGACGGCATTCAAGGCTGCCGCAGGGGAAGGCAACACGGTGCCTTCGCTGAACGATTTCGTGGTCAAGGCAACCGCCCTCGCCCTGCGCCGCCATCCCCGCGCGAACGCCGCCTTCCGGCAGGGACGTTTCGAGCTTTATCCGCGGGTGAACGTCGGGATCGCGGTTGCCGCCGAAGGGACGCTGATCGTGCCGGTAATCAACGATGCCGACCAGCTTGACCTGGGCGGGATCAGCGAAGAGACCCGCCGGCTCGCCGGGCGGGTGCGGACCGGTGAGATCACCCCGCCCGAACTGGCCGGCGGGACCTTCACCGTGTCCAATCTCGGCATGTTCGGAGTAACCGGATTCGACGCGGTGATCAACCCCGGCCAGGCCGGCATCCTCTCGGTCGGGGAAGTCGCGGAGCGACCGGTGATCACCGGGGGCAAGGTCGGCTCCGCCCATCTGATGGAGATCACCCTGGCCTGCGATCACCGCATCCTCTACGGGTCCGACGGGGCCGGGTTTCTGGCTTCGGTCAAGGCCAATCTGGAGGAACCCGGGCTGCTCGCCTGAGTTGTGCGGCCGGTTGCCGTATGGTCAGTCCCGATGAGTGAGAAAGCCGAAAGCCCACCCGAGCAAACCCGCAAGAAGGGGGAAAGCCAGTTCCTTGAATATTCAAGGGCGCGTCAGTCAATGTCACGGCGGATCGCTGAATCAAAGGCGACCATCCCCCACATTTACCTCCAGGTCGAGGCTGATGTGACCGCCCTCGTCCGGCGCCGCGCCGCCCTGAGGGCCGGTGGTGACGGGCCGACCGTGAACGACCTGGTGATCAAGGCGACGGCCATCGCCCTGGGAAACCACCCGCGGGCGAACAGCACCTACCGCGACGGCGGGATCGAACTTCATGCGGCAATCAACATCGGGGTCGCGGTCGACACCGAGGACGGATCGCTGACCCCGGTGATCACCAATGCGGATGTCAAGCAGCTGAACCAGATCGCGACCGAAGTCCGCGAGCTTTCCGCCCGGGCTCGTACCGGTGAACTCACCCCGCCGGAACAGGCCGGCGCCACTTTCGCGATCTCCAACCTCGGCACGCTCGGGGTGACCAGTTCGGAACCGGTCGTGAACCCGGGCCAGGCCGCCAAACTTGCGGTCGGCGCGATCACCTCCCGGCCGGTGGTGCGGGGCGGCGAGGTGGTGCCGGGGGAGATCATGACCCTGGACCTTTCCTGTGATCACCGGATCCTGCACGGTGGTGAGGCCGCCCGCTTCCTGAACGAGGTCAAGGCCAACCTCGAGAATCCCGGTTCACTGGGATGAACACGCGCGTCGCAGGCAGCACCGCCACCCGGTCCAGTGCCGGTATCGCCGGCAGCTTCGCGACCGTTTCCAGCGCCGGGGTTGCCGGCAGCATCGCAACCGGCTTCAGCGCCGGGGTAGCGGGCAGCGTCCTGACCACCAACAGCGCCGGCGTTGCCGGATCCAAGGCCACCGCTTTCAGTGCCGGGATCGCTTTCAGCTTTCTGACGCTCTTTTCGGCGGCGATGGTCGCCTGCGCCGGATGCCTCGCCTGTTTTGGCTGCCGACGCTGCGCGTTCTGTATCGGCTGCCGGAACTGTGTCGGCTGCATTGGCTGCATCGGCTGCGAAGGCCTGACCGGCGCCCGTGGAGTTATCGAAATCAACCCGGTCAGGAAGCGGCGGTGGCTGCCCTTTCGGTGATCAGCCTCGGCCAGCGCGACTACGCGGAAATGGCTGCTTTCCAGGAAACCCTGGTCTTCCGTCGGCTCGCCGGGGAGATCGGTGATGTCCTGCTCATTCTGGAGCATCCTCCGACCTACACTCTCGGCCGCCGGGCCGAACCGTCCGACCTGCTCCACGACGACGGCTGGTACCGCCAACGCGGCATCGTGGTTCGTGAAACACCCCGCGGAGGCAAGGTGACGTACCACGGTCCCGGCCAGCTGGTCGTCTATCCGGTTGTTGATCTGAGCAGGTTGGGCAGGCAGCCGGTAGCGGCCCGCAAGGTTGATATCCGCGGGTTCGTCGAGGCACTCGAAAGGTCGATGTCGGAGACCCTTCAGCACCTGGGGATCACCAGCGGCAGCATCGAAGGCCTGACCGGGCTGTGGGTCGATGACGACCGGAAGAGCCCGCGGGATTTCACGGGAGCCCAGGCCGGCGATGCAGCGGCCGGCCTGGCTGCCGGGAGGATCCGCAAGATCGGTTCGATCGGCCTGAAGATCCACCGGGGCATCAGTAGCCACGGGCTCTCGCTGAATGTTTCCTGTGATCTCGACCCCTTCGATTGGATCAATTCCTGCGGCATCGAATCCTGCCGGGCCACCTCGATCGAGACGGAGCTCGGCCGGGCCGCCCCTCCGGTCGGGGTGGTGGGAGGGCTTCTCGCCGACCGGATCGCCGACAACCTTGACCTGGAACTCCGGCCCGGTGACCCGTATCTGGCCGAAGCGGCGGCAACTTCACACTCCGATTCCGTAGCCTAGGTGCCGTTGAGTACTTCCGAGCGCATCCATGTAACCCGGTCGCGAGCAAATCCTGGCGGCGCCGACATCCCGGCTGACGAAGCGATCCCTTTCCGTTCGCGAAAGCCCGCCTGGCTGAAGGTCCCCCCTCCCGGCGGCCCGGTCTACCGCGAGATCAAGCAGATGCTCGGCGCGGAAAGCCTCAACACCGTCTGCGAGGAGGCGAATTGCCCGAACATCGGTGAATGCTGGGAGCGCGGCACCGCCACCTTCATGATCCTTGGCGATGTTTGCACGCGTCGTTGCGGGTTCTGCAATGTCCAAACCGGCAAGCCAACCCACAATGATCCGCTCGAACCTGCGCGAGTGGCGAATCAGGTGCGTCAACTGGGTCTCTCCCACGCGGTGATCACTTCGGTTGACCGTGACGACCTGCCCGACTACGGGGCATCCGCGTTTGTCGGGGTGATCCGTTCGATCCGCGCCCAGGCCCCCGGCTGCAAGGTCGAGGTTCTGACCCCGGATTTTCGTGGCCAGGAAATGCCGCTGGCCCGGGTCCTTCACGAGCGCCCCGATGTGTTCAACCACAACGTCGAGACGGTGCCAAGGCTCTACCCGAAGGCCCGGCGCGGTTCCCGGTTTCTGCGTTCGGCCCGGGTCCTGAGGCTCGCCCGGGAGATGGGCGAAGGCGAGGTGATGACGAAATCCGGGCTGATGGTCGGCCTCGGGGAGGAGTTCGACGAGCTGGTCGAGACCTTTGGCGTCCTGCGGGAACATGGGGTGCAGATCCTCACCGTCGGCCAGTACCTGCGGCCCACGGTCAATCATCTCCCCGTGGTCCGTTACTGGCATCCGGAGGAGTTCGAGGCCCTGGAAAAGGCGGCCTGCGAGATCGGTTTTGAATCGGTTGCCGCCGGACCACTTGTCCGAAGCTCGTACCACGCCGACGAGAGCGCCCGAAAAGCCATCGAAGGCCGGGGTGGCGATACCCTCGCTGCCTGACACCCGGGTCCTTTCGATTCCCTTCAACCGGCCCGGCGAGACTCCAATTTCTTGATCCCGTTTCGCGACACGATGCCCCTCAAGGGTCCCGTCTGGGGCACTCTCGGCCTGCTGGTTGCCTATCTGGTCCTGGCCGTGGCCGGCCAGATTCCCGACATGAACGGCTGGCAGGTCGCGGTCGGGCTGCTTGGGCTCTGGCTTTTTGCCCCCTATGTCGAGCGACGGGCGGGCACGCCCCTGTTTCTGTTCGGCTTTCTGCTTGTCGCCGCGGCCAGTGGCTTTCTCACCGGGGCGGCGGACGGGTCGACGAGCATCTGGACCGCGAACCTCTTTCTTCCGGTCCTGGCGGCGGCCGGGGTCCACATCGGCCTGGCTCCCCGTTCGAAGATCCTCTGCCTGCTTCCTGTTCCCTTTGCGATGACCTTTGTCGAGATCCCCACAATCGCGATGGCGACCGGTTGGGTGGCCCTCGAAATCCTTCTCACGGCCGCCTGATCTTCGTCCCGGCGTTCACGATGGAGGATCGCCGGCCCGGGTCGGCGGACTTCTCAGACGGAGATCAGGCCGGCCGCGGTCAGCGTGAGGACTCCGGCACCGACGATCACCCGGTACCAGACGAAGACCGCCATCGAATGGGTGGTGAGGTAGCGCAACAGCCAGGCGATCACCGCGTAGCCGACAACGAAGGCGACCACGGTTGCCACGGCGATGTTCAACATCGGTTCGCCGAAATGCTCCTTGCCGGATAGCAGCTTGTAGAGCTCGTAGAAACCGGAAAGGACAACGGCTGGTATCGCCAGGAGGAAGGCGAACCGGGCCGCTGCGCGACGGTCGAGACCAAGAAACAGACCGGCGCTGATCGTCGCGCCGGATCGGGAGACCCCGGGGATCAGAGCCAGCGACTGGGCGAGGCCGATCAGGGCGCCGTCACGGAAGGAAAGCTGGCCCACCGTCCGTTCGCGGCTGCCGATCCGGTCGGCCAGGCCGAGTATCAGGCCGAAGATGATCAGCATGGATCCGACGATCCAGAGGTTTCGGGCGGCGGTTTCGATCTGGTCCTGGAAGGCGAGACCGAGGATCGAGATCGGGATGGTTGCGATGATCAGGTACCAGCCCATCCGGGCGTTGAGGTCCCGGCGAAGCTCGGGGCGCCTGAGTGAAGCCAGCCAGGTCCGGGCGATGTCCCAGAGGTCGCGACGGAAATAGATCAGGACCGCGGCTTCGGTACCAAGCTGGATCACCGCGGTGAAAGCCGCACCGGGATCTTCCCAGCCGAGCAGGGCCGGCAGGATCAGGATGTGCCCGCTCGAGGAGATCGGCAGGAACTCGGTCAATCCCTGGAGGATCCCGAGAATGATGCTCTGAAAGAGGTCCACGGCTCAGGACAGGCTACCCGCACCACGGGTGGGTCGGATTTCCGTCATCACGACCGGTTATCCGACCCACCGGCCGGGCAGGAGCCGGGACCTGGTGGCTGGTGGTCGCGGTTCGGGCTACTTGGGGGCCATGCGGAGGGCCCCGTCGAGGCGGATCACCTCGCCGTTCAGCATCACGTTCTCGGTGATGTGGAGCGCAAGCGCCCCGAACTCGTCCGGTATCCCGAGCCGGGAAGGAAACGGGATCGTCTCCCCGAGCGCCTTGCGGGCCGGTTCCGGCAGCAGGGCGAGCAACGGGGTGTCAAAGAGTCCCGGGGCGATCGTCATCACCCGTACCCCGTGGCGGGCAAGGTCGCGGGCGGCCGGCAAGGTGAGTCCGACCACGCCACCCTTCGATGCCGCGTAGGCGGTCTGGCCGATCTGCCCGTCATAGGCGGCGATCGAGGCGGTGTTGATGCACACACCCCGCTGGCCGTGTTCGTCCGGTTCGTTGCCGACCATCGCTTCGGCCGCCAGGCGCAGCACGTTGATCGTGCCCATCAGGTTGATGTTTATCGCCCACTCGTAGCCTGCGAGGGGGGCGGCGCCGTCCTTCTGGACTATCCGGCCCGCCGCACCGACACCGGCGCAGTTCACGCAGATCCGGAGGCCGCCGCTTTCGCCCCCGGCACCTGGCCCGGCCGCCGCAGCGATCGCTTCCCGAACCGATTCCTCGTCGGTGACATCGGCCTTGACGAAGTTGCCGCCGAGTTCGCCGACGAGTTCGGTGCCTCGTTCTTCGTTGAGGTCGGCGACGGTCAGCTTGTGACCGGCTTCGACGAGCCGGCGGGCCGTCGCCTCCCCCAGCCCGGAGGCTCCCCCGAAGACAATTGCGCTTTCCGACTTCATAACTGCTGCTCCTCATCGTTGCTTGGCATAAAGTGCGGCGCATGGACCGTGACATCTTTGAGCCCGAGCACCGTGACTTCCGCGACACCGTGCGTCGTTTTGTCGACGACGAGATCATGCCTGACTTTGAGCAATGGGAGACGGACGGCATCGTCTCGCGCGAGCTGTTCACCAAGGCCGGAGCGAAGAACATGCTGGCGATGTCCGTCTCGGAGGAGTATGGCGGCCTGGGACTGAAGGATTTCCGCTTCAACCAGATCATCGGTGAAGAGGGGTACTTGAAGGGTGCGACGGGGGCGGTGCTGGGGATCACGCTTCACAACGATGTCTGCCTGCCTTACTTCGAGGAGTACTGCAACGAGCAGCAGAGGGAGCGGTGGCTGCCGGGGATCGTGGATGGCAGCTTGATCACCGCGGTCGCGATGACCGAGCCGGGGATTGGCTCCGATCTGGCCTCGATGTCCACCAAGGCGATCCTGAACGGCGACCATTACGTGGTGGACGGCTCGAAAACTTTCATCACGAACGGGATCAACGCTGACCTGATCATCACTGCGGTCAAGACCGATCCGAGTGAGAAGCACCGGGGGATGTCAATCCTGATCATCGAGCGGGGTATGGAGGGCTTTGAGCGGGGCCGCAACCTGGAGAAGGTCGGCATGCATTCCCAGGACACGGCCGAGCTGTTTTTCAACGAGGTCAAGGTGCCGGTCGAGAACCTGCTCGGCAGCGAAGGAGAGGGCTTCCGCTACCTGGTTTCGAATCTGGCCCAGGAACGCATGTCGATAGCCGTGGCGGCGGTCGCGTCTGCCCGGGCAGCGATGAACTGGACGCTCGACTACGTGAAGGAACGCCACGCCTTCGGCACGCCGGTCGGCAGCTTCCAGAATTCCCGCTTCCAGATGGCCGAGATCAAGACCGAGGTCGATATTGCCACGGTCTTCATCGACAAGTGCGTCGAAAGCCTGAACGCCGGCCAACTCACCGTCGAGGATGCGGCGGAGGCGAAGTGGTGGACCACCGAGATGGCCGACCGGGTGATCGACAAATGTGTCCAGCTCCACGGTGGTTACGGCTACATGCTTGAGTATCCGATCGCCCGCGCCTACGCCGACAACCGGGTCACCCGGATTTACGGCGGCACCACCGAGATCATGAAGGAGATCGTCGGCCGCTCGATGGGGCTTTGAGCCGGACCGCCTGAAGCTGCCGCTTTTCAGGCCGCTTCGAGCTGGCTGCGAATCAGAGGGAAGAGGATGTTGTTTTCCTCGTGGACATGCTGGTGGGTGTCCTCTTCCAGGTCTCTGAGGTTGGTCAACATCAACCGGTGAGTGCCGCAATACGCCTGGCCGAGGTCATAGTCCCCACAGATTTCCCGGATCGCCGCCAGCTCCCGGCCGGTGTCAAGGTGTTCATCTTCGAGTTCGTCGAGAATGGCCGGGTTCAGAGCGGAGCCGGCGGCGGCGCTGGCCCGAACCGCAGGAAAGAGCTCGGTCTCTTCCCGGGCAGCATGCCGGAGCATCTCGTCCCGCAGGGTCGTGAAATGACTTTCGAGGTTGGCCAGGTCAGGATCATCGGGACCGTGAACCCGGACCACGGTGGCGATTATCTCGGTCAGCTTCGCGGCTGATTCACGGAAGCGCTCGTGATGCTGGCTGACTATGTGGTCGCAAATTTCGGGGATTGAAGCCTGGCTGAGGTCATGTCCGGAGGCTGTGCTTCCGGGCGCCGGCAAGGCCGCGAGCATGACGGCCACGGTTGACGGGTCGAGGCCCTTCTCCGCGCTGGCTTCGGCCAGGCTCTGGCCGCCTCCGCAGCAGAAGTCGAACCCAAGCGTTTCGAACACCGCCGCCGCCGTGGGCTGGTCACGCACGATCTCCCCGAGCGTCGTTTCCGTCGTGACTTCTTCCTGCTCTGGCGCGTTCACCTGGGTTTGGTTTTCTTCCACGGATCTACCTTCCATTGACCGGTCACAACTTCAACAGAAGATTACACACTTAGTGTGTGTAAAGATTCTCAGCTCACATCGAACATGCCCATCGCCCCACGGTCCATGTCGATTACGGAATGGGTGACGAATGGGTACATCCCGGCCTCTCCGAAGGTGATCTCGAACACTCCGCCGCCGCCAGGCCCGACGACCTGGGTGGAAACGTTGTGGATCGGTTCCCCCGGGAAGCCGTCATGCTCAAAGGAGTCGAAGATGTCGCCGACCACATGAAAGGCGCTGAACCTTGAAGGGCCGGAGTTGACAAAGTAGATCCGGAGCGGCTGGCTCATGTCGACGCTGATCGGGTTCAGGGCGTAGCGAGAGGCCCGGCCATTGAAGACGACATACTTCGGCTCGCTCTTCTGCATCGCCTGGTAGGACGTGTGCAGCATTCCCTTGCTCACCTTGCCGTAGTACTCGCTCTGGATCAGAAAGACCTCCTGAGCGGGCGGCCTCGGCACCGCCGGATCAATCACGATCATGCCCTGCATTCCCCGGCCGAGATGCTCCAGCATCGGCCCGGTACCGCAGTGGTACATGTAGACACCGGGGCGGGTCGGGGTGAAGCTGTAAGTGAAGCTCGTACCAGGGGCGACGTTGCGGAAAGCCAGGTTCGGCGCAACCTCGGCGGCATGGAAATCCACCGAATGCTGCATCGCCATGTTCTCGTGGTTGAAGCGCAGGCAACGATTCAGCTTCTTGCCCTTGAGCTTCGAGCAGTCCCTCATCTTCCCCATGTGACTGTTCTTCACGGTGACGTTGACCGTGTCACCGACCGTGGCCCTGACCACTGGCCCGGGAACGGTGCCGTTGAAGGTCCAGGCCCGCATGTGGACTCCGGGAGCAACCTTGACCTTGGCAACCTTCGCTTCAAGGGTGACGTTGACGACCCCGGCCTCGGCCAGCGGTGCCATCAGGAAGAGCAGCCCCACAGCCAGCATCAGCGCCTTGATCGAATTCGCAATCCCTACTTTGGTCTTCATCACTTCCCCAGTCCGAGTTTTCCCTGCCGAATTTCCACGGACATGAGAGTACCCCGGAAAAGTGGCTCTGTCATCAGCAATTACTACGGACCTGCGATCGCGGCCGAAAGCGCCGGAAACAAGGTCCCGGTCATCAAACACGAGGGGGCCGGGAGTGATTCGGTCGGATTACTGGGTGTTCATGGCCCGGGCGGACTTCGAGCCCTGGCCAAGCTTCGCCTTGCGGTACTCCCGGTTGAGCATCCCGATCACGTCGATCTGGATCTCCTGCGGGCAGACCCGCGAGCATTCCCCGTAATTGGTGCAGCCGCCGAAACCTTCGGTGTCCATCTGCTCGACCATGCCGATCACCCTCGCCTCGCGTTCCGGCTGGCCCTGCGGCAGCAGGTTGAGATGGGTGATCTTGGCCCCGGTGAACAGCATCGCCGCCCCGTTCGGGCAGGCCGCCACACAGGCACCACAGCCGATGCAGATCGCCGCGTCCATCACCTGCTCCTGGACCTCGGGCGCGACCGGGTTGGCGTTCGGGTCCGGCTGGGGGCCGGTCGTGGTCGAGACAAAGCCGCCGGCCTGGATTACCCGGTCTAGCGCGCCACGATCCACGGCTAGATCCCGGATCACCGGGAAGGTGCTGGCCCGCCAGGGCTCAAGGCGAATCGTCTGGCCGTCTACAAAATCACGCATGTAGACCTGGCAGGAAGTGACCCGGTGAGGGCCGTGGGGGGTGCCGTCGATGACCAGCGAGCAGGCCCCGCAGATGCCCTCCCGACAGTCGGAATCAAAGGCGACGGTGCGCTTCTTCTCCCGGCTGAGCCGTTCGTTCAGGGTGTCGAGCAACTCAAGCAGGGATGCGTCGGGATCGACGTCGGCAACCTCGAAGGTCTCGTACCGGCCATCGTCGGAGGAATCGAACTGCCGCCAGATCTCGAGCCTGAACTTCACTTGTAGCTCCTTGTCGCCAGCTTGATGTTCTCGAATGAAAGCTGCTCGTCATGTGGCACGGAGCCGGCCCCGTCCGCTCCGTACTCCCAGGCAGTCACCTTGGCGAAATGCTCGTCATCGCGCAGGGCCTCGCCATCCTCGGTCTCGTGTTCCTCGCGGTAATGGCAGCCGCAGGATTCATCCCGGCGCAGGGCGTCCTCACACATCAGTTCCGCCAGCTCGAAAAAGTCTGAGACGCGGTTGGCGTACTCGAGGCTCTGGTTGAACTCCTGATCGCCAGGGTCAACCCTGAGGTCAGACCAGAACTCAGCCTTGATCCGCCGCACCTCCGCCAGGGCCTCGACCAGTCCTTCGGCGTTGCGGGCCATCCCGCACTTGTCCAGCATCACATGACCCATCTCCCGGTGGAAGACTTGGGCCGCCGTGCTGCCCCCCACATCCATCAAGGCCGCGATGTGGTCGCGCACCGCTTCCTCCGACCGGTCAAAAGCGGAATCGGAGGTGCTGAGCTCGTCATGGTCGCGATGAGCCATGTAATTGGTGACCGTGCGAGGGACGATGAAATACCCGTCGGCGAGGCATTGCATCATCGCGCTGGCTCCGAGCCGGTTCGCCCCGTGATCGGAGAAGTTCGCCTCACCGATCGCGAAAAGGCCGGGGATCGTGGTCTGGAGTTCGTAATCCACCCAGAGCCCGCCCATCGCGTAATGAGGTGCCGGGTAGATCATCATCGGTGTCTCGTAGGGATTGTCACCGGTGATCCGGTGATACATCTCGAAGAGGTTTCCGTAGCGGCCCTCGATCAGGTCCCGGCCCTGGGCCGCGATCGCATCGCGGAAATCCAGGTAGACCCCGCGGCCGGTTCCACCCACACCCAGGCCGTCATCACAGACTGTCTTTGCTGCCCGCGATGCGACATCGCGCGGGACCAGATTCCCGTAGGCCGGGTAACGCTCCTCGAGGAAGTAGTAGCGCTCGGCCTCGGGGATGTCGGCCGGTCGAAGGTTTTCTTGATGTCCTCGG
>JBGAOF010000045.1:9699-12214 GCA_044221915.1 Solirubrobacterales bacterium | reverse complement strand
CGACTGGCGGGTCATCTTTGAACGAGAACCCGACACCCGTCTAATTACGATCCTCAGAATCCTCCCCCGCGGCCGCGTCTACGAGCGGTAGGTCGCCAAAGACCCGGCTGAATGGGCGGTGAGGGACTTGAACCCCCGGCATCCTGCGTGTAAAGCAGGCGCTCTACCAACTGAGCTAACCGCCCCGGGGTCGTGGATTATGCCCGCTGGCGCCGCGAGATGGCTCGCGGGGAAGGGTGGGGCGGTCGCCGGTCGCGCAAACTGGCCGGTCAGCCGGGATCGACACAGGTGAGCTGGTCGGCGGTGATCGGGACGACTCCCGCGGGAGGTGAC
The DNA here is from genome assembly GCA_044221915.1 of Solirubrobacterales bacterium. Taxonomy (GTDB): domain Bacteria; phylum Actinomycetota; class Thermoleophilia; order Solirubrobacterales; family 70-9; genus 67-14. Next base: position 11,881 of record JBGAOF010000045.1, on the reverse strand, counting down.
GGAGCCTTGACCTTCGCGGGTTTTCTGCCGCTCTTGACATAGGCATCGAAGAAGCGGGCGATCGCGTCGCGTTGAGAACGGATCGAGGCGGCCGGATCCAGGTTTCCGGTGATGATCGGGTAAAGGGCGGCGTAGGGCCAGCCTGGTCTTGCTGCCGCGATCTGCGGGGCAAGGGTCTGGAAGTCGCTGAACGAAAGGTGCTTTGCCCCGGCCAACTGCCAGCCAAGCTTCGGTTGGCTGGCGTTGTCGAAGTAGCGGCAGGACTTGTCCCTTTCGAGGATCGAACCGAGACCTTCCTCCGCGGTGAAGAGCAGGAAGGGCTTGCGGCTCACCGAGGTAAGCGGCCACTGACCGAATAGCGACCCGTCGAGGTCGGCCGAAGCCCGGAAGCGCCGGTCAACCAGCGCCACCCGGCTCGCGGTGGCACCGCCCAGAGAGTGGCCGAAGATCCCGATCCGCTTCGGATCGATCCGCCTCTTCAGCCAGGACTTCTCCTTCCGGTTCTGTTTCAGCAGCCAGGTGGTGACGAAGCGAACGTCGCGAGTCCGCATGTTGACCAGTCTGACCAGCTCCGGTTCGGTGATCGGCTTCGAGGCGAGCGGGCTGCCATAGACGCCGTCAACCACCTTCCCGCCGGGGAACTCGACCGCAAACGCGTCGCCGGTGTGGTCGATCGAGGCGACCATGAATCCGCGGCTGGCCAGGTCGTTGACCAGCGAGGTGTAGACCGCCCGGTCGGCGGTGTAGGCATGGGAGAAGACGACCAGCGGCAGCGCCTTCCGGGTAACCGGGCCGCCGACGCAGACCCGGGTGTCGATGTCGACCGGTCCCTCCAGATTGAGGTAGGAGAGCAACCGCTCGGCGGTGCCGTCGGGGAGATACGGCGCCCTGCGGCATCTGCCCGCGCCGCGCTTGCGGGGAAAGGTCACCTGGACCATCAGCCGCCGCTTGCCGGGTATCTCGAACCCGGCCGGACGTGACCGGTCGGTCAACTGGAACGACCGGGTGCCGACCTTCGACTTGCCGGTCAGCTTCGGGATCTCCAGCTTCAGGGTCTCCTCAGCCTGCGCGGCGTTCGCGAACGCTCCCAGTCCCAGCAGCGTCCCTGCCAACAGCCCAGCCAACACTCTCCTCGTTCCCATGGTGACCAAAGTAACAGGCGTCTTGGCCACTGGTTTCGGTGGTACGGGCGATCAGGCGGAAGGGACCGGCACATCGGCCGCGCTCATTTGGTCGGCGGGCCGGGCCAGCGATCCGTACCGCCTGCGAACGACCAGAATCCAGACGATCCCCCCGACCACCATCGCCGCACTTTCCAGTTGCGCCTGGGTCAAACCGAGAAATACATCGTCATTGCGGCGCAGGAACTCGACCAGGAATCTCTCGGCACCGGCGTAGATCAGGTAGATCGCGAAGAGAATGCCCAGTCGGAAGCGATCGCGCAGTCGCCAGAGAATCCAGGCACCGAGCCCCATGACCAGCGTTTCGTAGATCGGTGTCGGGTGAACAGTCACCCCGGGCGGGGTCGGCACGGTGCCGTCCGGGTATCCCATCGCCCACGGCCCGTCCCAGGGCTTGCCGTAATCGCCGTCGCCCGAAAGCTGGCAGCCAATCCGGCCGACCGCGTAACCGGCCGCCAACGCAGGCGCGGCCGTATCGAGCAGCCACAGGTTCAGAAAACGGCGCCACCAGGCCCAGAGGATCACTCCGAGGGCACCGCCCAGGGCACCGCCGTACCAGGTCAGTCCCGATCCGGAAAAAATGCTGCCGAGGAGGTCGTCCTTGACCGACTCGTAGTTGTCGACGAGAAAGTAAAGCCGGGCTCCGATCAGGCCGCCGATCAAGGCGGCGAAAACCATCTCGTAGGCCCAGTCGGGAGGCTTCCCGATCTCGCCGAGGCGCATGTGCACGATCCAGCCGGAAACGATGAAGGAAGCGGCGAACATCAGACCGAAGGTCTGAAGGGTGAGAGGACCGAGCGAAATCTCCGGAATCACCTGCCGGACCCTATCGGTGAATTGCCGGCGGAAACTCCTGCCGGCAACGGCGAGTAGCCCCGGCGGGAGTCGAACCCGCGCTTCCAGGTTGAAAACCTGGCGTGCTAACCGTTACACCACGGGGCCGCGCGGCGGACATTCTCTCAGTTGGGCGAAGAATGCGGCGGGCCGGTCATTCACCGAGC
>JBGAOF010000045.1:0-9689 GCA_044221915.1 Solirubrobacterales bacterium | reverse complement strand
GCCTTCTGTGCGTGCAGGCGGTTTTCGGCCTGGTCCCAGACGGCAGAGCGGCTTCCGTAGAGCACTTCGGCGGTGATTTCCTCACCCGGATGGGCCGGCAGGCAATGCATCACGATCGTTTCCCGCTTGGCATGCGAGAGGAGGTGGCCGTCGATCCGGAACGGGGCAAGATCGGCCCGACGCTGTTCGGCGCTCCCCTCATCACCCATGCTGACCCAGACGTCACCGTAGATTGCGTCGGCACCCTGAACCGCCGCGACCGGGTCGTCGGTCAGTTTCGCTGGCGCATCGGCTTCGAGCTGGTAGCCGGGCGGCGCCGCGACCACCACCTCAACCCCGGTGAGAGACCCGGCGACGGCGAGAGACCGGGCGACGTTGTTGCCATCTCCCACGTAGGCGATCTTCAGGCCGTTCAGATCACCGAAACGCTGTTTCAGGGTCTGGAGGTCAGCCAGGGCCTGGCAGGGATGGAACATCGGGGTCAAAGCGTTGATCACAGGGACGCTGGCGTTTTCAGCCAGGGTGACCACGTTCTCATGGGAACCTGACCGGATCACGATCGCCGAGACAAAGCGGGAAAGTACTCGCGCCGTATCCTCCACCGATTCGCCGCGTGAGAGCTGCATCTCGTCACCGCGCAGCACCACCGGATGCCCACCGAGCTCAACCACCCCGACCTCGAAGGAGATCCGGGTACGGGTCGATGGCTTCTCGAAGATCAAGGCGACCGACCTGCCGGCCAGGGTGGAATCCGCCACTACAGGCCGCCCGGCCTTCAACTCCTCGGCCCGGTCGATCAGGCGTACGAGCCGGCCACCGGAGATTTCACGGCCATCGATGTAGTGCCTAGGGTGTGTCTCGGTCAAGAGGGGAATACTAAGGCCGGTTTCAGCCTGAGATAGTGGTGGGTCCAATGTCTGCAACAAAGCCCTCCACTCCCCCGACCCGCCTGCGCCGCGGCGAAACCTTCGAAGGTGAAATCGAAACTCTGGCCTACGGTGGCCGTGGGATAGCCCGCCCTGGTGGCTACGTGGTCTTCGTGGGCGGCGGACTGCCTGGTGACGTGGTCAGGGCGGAGGTCACCAAGTCGAAACGCGGCTACGCCGAAGCAAATGCGGTCGAGCTGCTCACCCCCGGTCCGGGTCGGCTGCCGGAGATTGACCTTCATCAGGGCGAGGCCTGCCCCGGCGCTTCCTGGCAGGCGCTCCCCTACGAGAAACAGCTTGCCTTCAAGGAAGAACAAGTCGCCGATGCGCTGACCCGGATCGGCAAGCTCGGAGATGTCAACCTCGACCCGATAATCCCGGCCGAAGAGCGGTGGCGCTACCGCAACAAGGTTGAATACTCGTTCGGCGAGCAGGACGGGGAACTCGTGCTCGGCTTTCATCCCCGCGGGCGCTGGGATGAGGTCCTCGACATCAGGGACTGTCACCTTTCTTCGGAGGCGACCAACCGGGCCCGCAACGAAGTGCTCGCCTGGGCGAAGGCCGAGGGCCTCAATGCCTACGACCCGCATGACCACCGTGGCATCCTGCGCAACCTGGTGATTCGCGAAGGCCGCCGCACCGGCCAGGTCCAGACCCGCCTGGTCACCTCGAGGGCCGAGTTTCCCCGGCCCCCGGTTGACCTTCACACGGTCATCGACGGCCCCTCCGGTTCGACCTCCGGGCCGACCGGGGTGCTGGGTGAAGAGTTTCTGCGCGAACGGATACTCGGCCTTGACATCGAGCTTTCACACGATGCTTTCTTCCAGACCAACACCGAAATGGCCGAGAAGCTCTACGGTCTCGCCGCCGAATACGCCGGCCTGACCGGCAGCGAAAAGCTCTTCGATCTTTTCTGCGGGGTCGGCACGATCGGCCTTTCCATGGCCCGCGACGCCGACCAGGTCTGGGGCCTGGAAATCGTGCCCGAGGCGATCGAGAACGCGAAGCGGAACGCCAGGGAGAACAACATCGGCAACGCCCGTTTCGTCGCCGCCAATGCCCGCACCGGGATGCGCCCCCTGATCGAACAGGCCGGCCGGCCGGATGTGGTCACGATTGACCCGCCGCGGGCCGGGCTCTCGGCCAAGATCGTGCGCCGCCTGATCGAGTGCGAGGCCAGGCGGATCGTCTACGTCTCCTGCAACCCGACGACGATGGCACCGAACGCGCGGCAGATGGTCGACGCCGGTTATAGGCTGGCCCGAGTGCGTCCCGTCGACATGTTCCCCCAGACGCCCCACATCGAGTGCGTCGCCCTGCTCGACCTGGTCGGCGAGGTCAGGTACGTTGAATCCCCCAGCGCGGCCAAGCGTCGCGAGAAAGAAGAACGGCGCAAAGCCGCCGAGGAGGCCAGCAAGTGACCAGACCCGCCCAGCAACGTGCCTTCGGAGTTGCCGCCGGACTGCCGGAAGAGGTCTGCGAGCCGCTGGCCGCCGCCTGCGAAGAGGCCGGTTACGCCTCGATCTGGGCCAACGACCATCCCGCCGCCAAGGGGCTCGACACCCTGGCCGCCTTCGCCAGGGGTGCCGAAGGCCTCGAACTCGGGGTGGCGGTGATCGCGCTCGACCGCCAGGATCCGGCCGGGATCGCCGCTGACATCGAGCGCCTGGGCCTGGACCCCTCCCGTCTCTGGATCGGGGTCGGGGCCGGGTTCACGAAGAAGCCGCTGACCTTCATGACCGAGCAGATCGGGGTGCTCCGCGAGAAGCTGCCCGGCATCCGCGTGATCATGGCCGCGATGGGACCGAAGATGTGTGCCCTGGCCGGGGGCCAGTACGACGGCGCCTTCTTCAACTGGATGACCCCGGAATTCGCGACCGGAGCCCGGACCAGGGTCGAGCAGGGCGCGGCAGAAGCCGGTCACGATACGCCGCCGGTCTTCGGTTACGTACGGACCGCGGTCGGCGACGATGCCAGCCAGCGCCTGGCCAAGGAGGAATCCTTCTACCGTGACCTCCACAAGGGCTACCGGGACCACTTCACCCGGCTCGGCGAGCCCGAGGGAACCGTCGGAGTGGCCGCGGCCGATTCAGCCGAGGCCCAGCAGAAGCTGGCCGCCTACGACGCGCTCGATGTGATCGTGGTCCGTGGCCTCGCCTCGGCCCGGGTCGAGCCGATGGTCGAACTGGCCCGCGCCGCCGCCCCGGCCTGACCCGCAACCCATCCTGGAGAAACCCGGAGTGAACCCGGACCTTCGAACCGCAATGCTGCCAATGAAGCGGGTTTGATTGGATTCCCGTCCGATGTCGACGGCACCTGACGCCCCTGGAGGCGAAATTACCGAGTCCGAGATGGCCCCAGCCCCGCGGCGTGACCGCAGCCCGGCCGGCCTGATCGGCTGGTCGATCTTTGCCAGCCGCTGGATCCAGGCGCCGCTCTACCTCGGCCTGATCCTCGCCCAGGTTGTCTACGTGGTCAAGTTCTGGAAAGAGCTGGTCCACCTGATCACCGACTTCGGTCATTTCGACGAGAACGAGGTGATGCTGATCGTGCTCGGCCTGGTCGACGTGGTGATGATCGCCAACCTGCTGATCATGGTGATCATCGGCGGCTATGAGACCTTTGTCTCCCGGATCCGTCAGGTTTCGAACCATCCCGACCAGCCGGAATGGCTTTCGCATGTGAACGCCAACGTGCTGAAGGTGAAGCTGGCCATGGCGATCGTCGGCATCTCCTCGATTCACCTGCTCAAGACCTTCATCGAGTACGGCACCGAGAACACCGTCCTGACCGAGGTCGAGGTGATGTGGCAGACGATCATCCACGTCGTCTTCGTACTCTCGGCAATCGGTCTCGCCATGATCGACCGCTACCTGTCACCGCAGGTCGAACACCGGCACTGAACCGGGCCGGACCGGCGTCGAGGCAATCTGCCGCGGACAACGAAAGGCAGGTTAGAGTGCGGGAATGTCCGATCGCGAGAGAATTTCCCGTTATGGCAAGGCGACTGCCAGGTCCGGCAAGGGAGGTGAACTGGCGGAGATCCTGCTCGAGGCAGCCGAGGTCAACCGCGCCTTCGATGGTTGCCTTCAATACGAGGTGCATCAGTCCGTCTTCGATCCCGACACGGTCTGGGTGACCGAATCCTGGGCCGACCAGAATGCCGCGAAGGCCGCTCTTGAAGATTCACGAAATACGGAGCTGATCGGCCGTTCTCGGCCACTGATCGAGGACATGGAGGTGATCGAACTGGTTCCGTTGGGAGGGGTCGAGGCCCGACTCGCCGACCCCCGCACCGCCTCCCCGAAGCCCGGCTACCGGCAGGTCAACATCAGCGAGCTCGAAGATTCGGCCAAGGGCCACGGTCTCGGTGAGATCCAAGAAGCGCGCTTCGCCACCGCCAGCCTGGAGGCAAGCCAGGTTGGTGTGAGCCATTTCCGGCTGCATCCCGGCCAGCGCCAGCCCTTCGGTCATCATCACAACAAGGTCGAAGAGATCTACTTTGTGGTTTCCGGTTCGGGCCGGGCGAAGCTCGACGATGAGATCGTCGAACTGAACGAAGGCGACCTGCTCCGGGTCGGCCCCGAAATCACACGCTGCTTTGAGGCTGGCCCCGACGGAATGATCTACATCGCCACCGGCCAGCACATAACCGGTGACGGTGAGATGAAGCCCGGCTGGTGGACCGGCTGACCGGGACGCCTCAGACCACGCCGAAGGCCAGCATCGCATCGGCGACCCTGACAAAACCGGCGTTATTAGCGCCGACGATGTAATCGCCGGGCACCCCCGCCTGCTCGGCCATCTCGTAGCAGGAGTCGTGGATGTCCTTCATGATCTCGACCAAGCGGGATTCGGTGTGGTCAAAGGTCCACGAATCACGCGAAGCGTTCTGCTGCATCTCCAGGGCACTGGTGGCGACCCCACCGGCATTGGCGGCCTTGCCGGGGCCGAAGAGCACGCCGCCTTCCCGCAACACCGCGATTGCCTCCGCGGTGCAGGGCATGTTCGCCCCCTCGGCGACGACCAGAGCCCCGGAGGAGACCAGCTTCCGGGCATCGTCACCGTCGAGTTCGTTCTGGGTCGCGCAGGGAAGGGCCACCTCGGCCGGCACCTGCCAGATCCTTGAGCCCTTGCCGTATCGGGCGGTCGGTCGTTCGTCCACGTAGCGGTCAAGCCTCGCCCGCTCGACTTCCTTGACCTGCTTGAGCAGCGCGAGGTCGATGCCGTCAGGATCGTGCAGGTATCCACCCGAATCCGAGCAGCCCACCACGGTCGCGCCGAGCCGCTGGGCCTTTTCGATCGCGTAGATTGCGACGTTCCCGGAACCCGAAACCGTCACCGTGCGTTCCGCCAGCGAGGATCCCTGGGCCCGCAGCATCTCCTGGGCGAAGTAGGCGGTGCCGTAGCCGGTGGCTTCCTTGCGGACTCTGGCTCCACCCCAGTTCAGCCCCTTGCCGGTGAGGGCCCCCGATTCGTAGCGATTGGTGATCCGGCGGTACTGGCCGAACAGATACCCGATCTCGCGCTCACCGACCCCGATGTCGCCGGCAGGCACATCCGTGTATTCACCGATGTGCCGCCACAGCTCGGTCATAAAGGACTGGCAGAACCTCATTACCTCGTTTTCCGAGCGGCCCTTCGGATCAAAGTCAGAGCCGCCCTTGCCCCCGCCGAGCGGCAACCCGGTCAGGGCGTTCTTGAAGACCTGTTCGAAGCCGAGGAACTTGACGATGCTCGAATTGACGGAAGGGTCAAAACGCAGGCCCCCCTTGAACGGACCGAGCGCTCCGTTGAACTCGACCCGGTAGCCCCGGTTCACCTGGACTCGCCCCTGATCGTCGATCCAGGGCACCCGGAAGATGATCTGCCGCTCCGGTTCGCAGATTCGCTCGACCAGTTTCGCCTCAAGATATTCCGGATGCCTGTCAATCACCGGACCGATGGTCCTCAGCACCCGTTCAACCGCTTCGTGAAATTCGGGTTCGGCCGGGTTCCGGCGGCGGACGGTTTCAAAAACCGGGATCAGCCGGGAGTCGATCTCAGTTGAAACCTGGGGCGTTTCGATCTCGTCACTCACGGGAGCAACGATATTCATCCCCGCCCGATGACCCCTGTCTGGCCGAGCCCTCCAAATCCGTGCGGCTGGCAGTCTTGTCCGGGATCGGCGGAGCCTCCGCCCCGGACCGGCGGCATCAATCCACCACTACGCCTTCGTTGGCGAAGCTCACGATCAGGAACATCCCGAACACCATCAGGATCACGATGGCCAGCAGGATCAGGCCAGCCGCTATACCGCCGAGAATGGCACCGAATTGCGCCTCGAACAGGCGCCGGTCGGTGACTCCGCGGCGCACGTCGATCCAGCCGATCGAACCGAGGAAAGCCGCGATCAGGCCAGCGGTCAGACCGAAGAAGGGGAGCAGCAGCCAGAGACCGCCGCTGTCGTCGAGTGTCTCGACGCTCAAGGCGAGAAAAATCACCAGGACAACTACATTGGCCAGTGCGAACGCACCGAGGATCAGGGCCGCGAGCGCCTTGCCGTTCGCGTGGCCAGATGCCGAGCCGGTGTCCGGTTTCTCAAGCTTCGACATGCCGGAATTTTATTAGGAAGCTGAAATCCCGGGTGAAGTCCGGTCCCGGAGCGGCGGCATGACCTTCGCGACTCCTTCTAGTACGGGGGGAGGTCGTCGTGCCAACGTCCGAGGGTGCGGAAGGCTCGCCAGAATCGGCGCTTTGCGGTTTCCTCGTCGAGGGCGCCGTCAATATCCGGGGTGAAGAGAGCATCGCAGGCGGGGGTGAAAGCCTGGATCTCGCCTTCGCGGGGCTCAAGAATGCGGGCGAGAGGCATCGCGAGATCGTTCACGGCGCCCAGTGCGGACTCGCCCATCACGACCACGATGCGGGGCTGGACGATGTTGAACTCGTCGACCAGCCGGGCCAGGCATTCCGGGTCGACCTGGGCCGGATCCTCAACCGGGCACTTCGCGCAGACCGTGCCGTAGATCACGGCCGGATCCACCGAAAGCCGCTTGAAGGATTTCATCAGCGCGTTGCCGGCCCGACCGTAAAAGGCGACGCCCTCCTCCACCTCGGATGTGGTCGGCGCGAACTTGACCAGCATGATGTCGGCCTGGGGATGGCCGGAACCAAGGACGGGCATCACGCGCGTCGACTGGCAGGCCTCGCAGTCCTGCAGGTCCCGGTTGAGCTGGTTCAGCTCCCGGATCGCACGTTCCAGATATTTCTCTTTGATCTCGTTTTCGGTCGCAGGCATCGCTGACTCATTCTTTGACGCCCCGGACGGTGCTCCTGCCGGAACACGATCACCGGCCGGGGGATGCATCAGCTCTTGCCGGATGCACGTTTTGACCCACGCGCCTTGCGACGGCCACCTTTGACGGCCTGCGGGTCATCCACCTGCCGCTTGGCGGCCTTTGGCCTGCCTGTGGTCTGGATGAACTTCAACGCCTGGACGTAGACGAGGTTCTTGTGGCGGCGGGTGATCTCCGCCTCTCGCATCGACTCGAGGAACTCTTCGGCGCCGTCAAAATCGTGTAGCCGGTTGCGCACCGCACCGAGGCCCTGGGCTACGTGACTGTCGGATCCGGCCGCCGGGATCAGGTTGTACTTGCGGGCGAACCGTTCGGCTTCCTCGTTGAAAGACGAGATCGCCACCCTCGGGTTGAAGACCTCCATCAGGTCGATGTCCTCGACGATGTCGAGCAGATTCTCGTAGTCGGGAACCGAATGGAGACGATCAAAGGGATGCGGCACGTAAACCAGACCGCCCTGCCGCCTGATCTCGGTGATCGCTTCCCGCATGGTCACGCCCTTCGGGATTTTTTCCGTGAGGAAAAGTCCGATTACCTCCCCGGCATCGGAGGTCATCACTTCCTCGGCGACGATGATCTTGAAGTCGTCGAGTCCCTCGGCGACCCGGGCTGCCTCCTGCGCCCCGGAGACCTCGTTGTGGTCGGTGATCACAATCGCCCCGAAGCCGCGATCGCGGGCCGTTTCGATCAGCACCTTGACCGGCGTCGCACAGTCGCTCGAATGGTCGGTGTGCATGTGAAGATCTACGTCGATCAGCGGCCGGTCTCTCAATTTTTTCCGCAGCTTTTCATTGCCGGACGGATCATGGCGACGACCGACCAGCCGCTCATAAATCGCCTCGAACCGGCCGGCGACCTCCGGCCAGGTCTCGACCTCGAAACTCTCACAGGCCCGGCGGAACTTCTCGCGCAGGTTTCCGTCCTCCCCGATCCGCCGGATCTGACCGGCCAGGGTGACCGGATCGCCAGCCGGGAAGAGCAGCCCGCGCTGGCCGTCGCCGACCAGCTCCACGTAGCGGCTGATCGTCGTGGTGACGGGAACGGCGCCGGAGGCGATCGCCTGGCGCACCGCCGCCTGATCGGTCCGGGGCCCGTTTGAGGCCGCGACGAAGACATCCGAATGTGAAAGCAGCTCGGCCAGTGACGCCTGGTCCGGCCCGATCACCTTGATCCGGTCACGGACCTGCCTTGCGACCCGGATCTGGACCTCTCCGGGAACGTCGGCGTAGATTGTCGCCGTCCAGTCAAGGGTTGAAGGCAGGCGGCGAAGCGCCCGCAAGAACAGTCGCAGGGCCCCCGGCTCTTCACGCTCGGAGAAGGCGATCTTCAACGGGGGAACACCGGCCTGGGCCGCAACCGCGGGGTCGATGCCGGGGTGGGTGATCTCGTAGGACCCGGGGAAGTAGCGGTTCAGAAGCTTCGCGGAGGCGCGCGAAGAGACCGTCCGGGCGTCAAGCCGCCCGAAGAAGATTTCGAGCAGGGGCCGGGCGAACTGGGTTGCGAACGGCCGCTCCTCGGTTTCGTGAAAGGTGCCGACGTTGAGCGAGAATGAGTTCCGGAGGGCATTCGAGGAGAAGCCCGGCACGAAGGGATCGTGGACGTGGACGATGTCGAACCGGCCCTGGCCGAGCAGGGCCTCAATGCGGTTGCCCATATCCACCGAGACCGGGGCCTGACGCCTGCCCGTGCGGGGCAGCTTCACACCCCCACCCATCGAGAGCAGGCGGGGCTCCTCGCCGGGTGCGAACAGTGCGTCCGGGTCCTCGGCCAGACCGGCCAGGACCCGCTTCGTTTCGGCCACACCACCGCGACCACCGGACGGTGCGGCGACCACGACCGAATGGCCGCGCCGGGCCAGCTCCTCGCTGACCCGGCGCGTGTACTCGTTCACGCCGCCCCGCTCGGTGGCGGGGAACGGCGTGAACTGAACTATCGAAAGGGGAGCCAAAAAGGCTTCCGGCGAATCAGGCTTCGGACTTGCTGTCCTCGGTCACTTCCGCGACCGGCTTGGCACCCGGGACTGGCGACTTGCCGCGGGCGTTCTCCGAAATGAATTCCTCGGTGTCCCGACGGGCCTCGGCGTCTGGCCGCTGGTTGTGCGGGGACTTCATGAGGTAGGAGGAAGGTCCATCGAGCTGGCCGGCGATGCCGTTGTTCAGAGCCAGCTTGATCAGCCGCACAGCGTCGATCACGACGCCGGCCGAGTTCGGCGAATCCCAGACCTCGAGCTTCAACTCGACGTTGAGCGGGACATCACCGAAGGACTTGCCTTCGAGTCGGATGTGCGCCCACTTGCGGTCGGTCAGCCACGGCACGTAGTCCGAAGGTCCGACGTGGACGTCACGATCCTCAAGTTCAAGACCCATGATCGAGGTGACGGCGTTGGTCTTGGAGATCTTCTTCGAATCGAGACGCTCACGATCGAGCA
>JBGAOF010000044.1:0-12287 GCA_044221915.1 Solirubrobacterales bacterium | reverse complement strand
GGGGGGGCGGGGGGTCCCCGACATGTGCCCCCTGGCCTGAGCGCCTGGTGCTCGTTGCTTTTCGGGTCCCCCGCACCGCGCCGGGACGCGGCCTACCAGCCCTTCTTGACGGCCTTGGCGCCGCCGTTGAGGCTGGTGGTCTTGAGGCCAGGTGACTGCTTCTGCTGGGAAGCGCAGAAACGGTCGGTCAGCCACTTGTGCTGCGAGAAGAGCTTGGTCTGGTCCGCGTAATGCGGGGACAGCTCGTTTGTCACAGCCTGCGAGTACGTCAGGATGGTCTTCACATCCGGACACTTCGCACCGGTCATCGAGGCCATGATGATGAAGCTGGACCCGTGCCGGACCGTGTCGTATTCGCCGGTCGCGCTGTTGCGAACGGCGCTGATCACGTTGAAGACACCCGGTCCGCCGGGACCACCCGGGATCGGGATCTTCTCGCCAGCCTTGGTCACGTACTGGTAATCACGCCACTTGGCGTCCAGCGGAATGCCCATGCCGGCCATGTAGGTGACCGCGTCCGAAAGGGCCTTCGGCACTTCCGGCTTGGAGGTGTCGAGTCCGCTCGGAGTGTGGACCGGGTCGTTCACGTCGAACGGTGTGGTCCACGGGCCACCGGGCACACCCAACAGGCCGCTGATGACCTGGCGGCCGAGATAGGCTCCCGGGGAATCGAGCCCGTCGGTCAGATCCCAGTTGGCCAGAATCGTGCAGGCCTGGCTGACGTCAACGGCGTTGATCGTCGGGTGGGCCTGGCAGTAGGTGACCAGCGGCGGGATCAGGAGCTCCGCCCCGTAGTGGCGGTCGTTGTCAATGAACTCCCGCAGGGTTGCCGGCGAGAACTTGCCGTTCCCGGCGAGCCGCTCCTCGATCTGGTTGAGACCGTTGCGGGTCCTGAGTGATCTGGCCGTTCCCTCGTTGCCGATGATGCTCGGGAAACCGGTCAGCGGAGCCGCCGGGTTCGACAGCCAGTAGCTGTCGTTCATGTTCGATCCGTAATCCTTGCGGATCTGGAGCGGCATGGACGCGGGGGGAAGGACGCCCTTGACAACCGCGCCCGGCGCCTTCTGCATGTCGCAGCTGGAGGTGGATCCATCCAGCACCGCCACCTTGGCGTTACCCCAGGTGAGAGCACCGAGCCCCGGGGTGTTGCACTGGGCAACCCGGGCATCGGTCAGGTTCGGCACGACCGAGATATCGGCGTACATCGCGTTGCCCTTGGAGTCGGCCGCGATCGTGTTGACCCACGGCACACCCTGGTCGGTGAACAGCGCCTTCTTCATGTCAGCCACACTCTCGGCGCGGTTGAAATCGAAGAACTGGTTCACAACCCGGAGACTGCCGGCGTTCGCGTCAAACAGCGAGTAGGCGTACTGGGTACCCCAGCCGAACAGCGGCTGCTTCTGGATCGAGTTGGCGATCGGGCCGTGAATGGTCGAGTAGAGCGTCCTGGTCTCGTTCTGAATCGAGCCATCGAGCTGCTTGACCTGAACGGTGACGGGGGTTGCCGTCATGTTCTTGATCTGGCCGTCAACCTTGTACTGGGTCGGATTACCCGGGACAAGTTCCTCACGGAAGAAGTTGAACCGCCTTGCGGTCGAAACGGTGTGGCTCCAGGCAACGTTCCGGGTGTGTCCGATCTGGATGACCGGGCTGCCCAGCAGGCTGCCACCCGAAACATTGATCTTGCCCGGGATCGTCAGCTGGGACTGGAAGAAGCGCTCCGAACCCTGCCACGGGAAGTGGGGGTTGCCGTAGAGCATGCCCTTGCCGGTTGTGGTCGACTGGCTGCCCAGCGAAACCGCGTTGGAGCCGATCGCCGCCGGCTGATTGAGCGCCTTCGCCTCGGCGGGGGTGACCGGGTTTTCGTCCGTCGCGGGGGCGTCGCTGCCGGCCATCAGAACCGGCGGCTCGGCGTTGGCGATTCCGTCAACTGCCGCACCGGCGCCGGCCATGGTGGCCAGCTCGTAGAAGCGCAGGTAGACATCCAGGGTGTTGATCTTGTTCACCCATGGCTTGCCCTTGCAGGTCACATCCTGGATCTTCGACTTGTTCTTGTCGAGCCAGGCGTTGTAACCCTTCACATAACCGTCGATGACATCCTTCACCTCGGGCTTGGGACCGTTCGGCGGCTTCATCTTGAGGATCTTCGGGATCTCCTTGGTGGCGATGATCCGCTTATGGGCAAAGTCCGACTCGAGGTTTGTGTACTCGATGCCGTTGCCGGTCAGCATCCATGAGCCGTCGGGGCCAAAGTACTTCGACCGCTCGCCGCGGACCGTGGTGTAAATATCGGCCATCGAGCAGATGTTCTCGTTGGCGAGGGCCCAGCCGTAGCCGTAACCGAGACCCCGGTAGCTGTCAGCGACGATCCGCGGGATCCCGCCTTCGGTGGTCCGGATGGTGACTCCGGGCCGGTTCAGCTCCTTCTGGCGTTCGCGCTCGGCCTTCGCCTTGAGGCGCTTGGTCTGCTTGCGGATACATGCCTTCTTTGCCTTGCCACGCTTCTTCTTGCAAAGCTTCTTCGCCTGGCTGGCAATACTCGGCTTGGCCGTGGCCTGGCCGACTGTCGCGCCGAAAGCCATCGCAATGGCTATGGCCGCGACCAGCAGTCTGAGTGACTTCAAGTTCTCTCCAGTCGTTGTGAGGAACCCCTGCGGCTCCTCGGTCTCCAGTCCTCTAACCCCCGAAATCTCATATCGGAGCGCTGCCAAGCATATATCCCCGGGAACCACTTCCCGGGGCGCTATGCTCGTATGTGGGCTATCCGGCCCGGGAGACCTGCGAGGGAACGGGGAGTGAAATGAGGCGATTCCATCTGCTTTTGACTTTGGCGGCAGCCGCAGCGCTGCTGTTCTCGCTGCCGGGGACCGCTTCGGCCGGCAAGGGCAGCGCGAAGAACAAGGGGAAGATCACCGGCGTGATAACCATCAACTCCGGCCGCCAGGCGCCGGTGCGCTCGACCGGCAAACTGAAGGTCACTGTCGCGCTGAAGGTTTCACCCAGGGCGCCAGGGAACCTCCGCCGGAAACCGGTGAGCGTGACTCTGCGCGGTTCTTCCTCCGTGATCTGGTCGCCGAGGAGCAACACCTCGCTTTACGGACGGACGGTCAAGGTGCGGCCGAACCAGCCCCGGACGGTGATGCTGAAACTGAACCCGGCCGGCCGGGCAAAGGCCGGTGACTGCGGCGCCCCGGCTTTCACGGTCCGTGCCACCTACCGCTCCGGCGGGCACAAACGGGTCACGAAGGCACACCGCAGGCTCTCGCCCCAGAAATCGCTTTGCCAGGTCCCGGCCGGGGTCGATTTGAGCCGGGCGAAACAATGTGACTTCATCGCCGGACCCGGGAACGCCTGCCTGGCTCCCTTCCCGAATGATTTCTACACGAGGAAAGATCCCTCTTCCGCCACCGGCAGGCGACTTGACCTTGACCCGGAATCAACCCCGGTCAACGCGGGTGGAAAGAACGTTGAAGTCTCCGTCCTCAACCAGTCAGATGGCTTCAGCCCGGGGCCGTTGCTCAGCCTGCGGATCCCCGGGATGGATAACCAGGCGGCCTTCACGGCATCCGGCATCGTTCCCCTCGGGCAGATGAGCCGTGCCTTCCAGCCAGGCCAGGCGGTTGTCCTGATTGATGCGGCAAGCGGGGACCGCCAGCTGATCTGGGGCGAACTCGATTCGAACGCAACGACAGATGAGACCCGCAACCTGATCATCCGCCCCGGCAAGAACCTCGAAAACGGTCATCGCTACATCGTCGCGATCCGCAACCTCAAGGACGAATCCGGCAAACCGATCAAGGCCCCGGCCGGCTTCCGCCTTTACCGGGACAGCGACCGGACCTCCAACCGGACGATCGAAAGCCGCCGCGACCACTTCGAATCGATCTTCAGCGACCTTGGCAAGGCGGGGATCAAACGCAAGTCGCTCTACCTGGCCTGGGATTTCATGGTCGCCAGCACCGAGAACCTGGCCGGTCGCATGCTCTCGATCCGCGACCGGGCCTTTGCCGGGCTCGGTGACACCAACCTGACCGATGGCGTTGTCCAGGGAAGTGCCCCGGCCTTCCACATCGATTCGGCGCAGGACTTCCCGACCGCGACCGGCGACGGCGTCGAGGATGCCCGCATCGTCAAGGGCACCTTCACGGTCCCCTGCTTCCTCAACGTGGCCGGGTGTTCACCGGGCGCGACCTTCGACCTGGATGCTGACCAGAAACCGATCCGCATCCCGGGCAACACGATGGAAGCCCGCTTCGTCTGCAACATCCCCCGGTCAGCGGTGAACACCAATTCTGACGATCCCGACGTGAACACCTGGTCGGTCGACAAGAAGGCCCGGCCTTCGCTTTACGGTCACGGCCTGTTCGGCTCGATCGACGAGGTGACCAGCCGCAATATCCGCCAGCTCGGCACCGAGAACGGCGTGCTGGTCTGTGGTACCGACTGGGCGGGCATGTCCGAAGACGACGTCATCCCGGCGGCAATCCCGGCCCTGGCCGACCTCTCGAAATTCCCGGCCCTTCCCGACCGGCTGCAGCAGGGCTTCCTGAACTTCCTGTTCCTCGGCCGTCTGCTGATCCACCCGGACGGGTTCGCCGCCGACCCGAACTTCAAGTTCGGCGGCGAATCGGTAATCAACACCGACGACCTCTTCTATTACGGCAACAGCCAGGGCGGCATCGCTGGTGGAGCCCTGACCGCGGTGGCGACCGATTTCACCCGTTCGGTCCTCTACGTACCCGGGATGAACTATTCGACGCTGCTCACCCGCAGTGTCGACTTCACCCTCTACGCCAGCATCCTTTACCCGTCCTACTCGCAGGAGATCGAGCGCCCCTCGATCTTCTCCCTGATCCAGACCATGTGGGATCGCGGCGAGCCGAATGGCTATGCGAACAACATGACCAGCAACCCGCTGCCGAACACTCCCGCCCACAAGGTGATGATCGAGATGGCCTATGGCGACCATCAGGTGACCAATGTGGCAACCGAGGTTGAGGCACGCACGATCGGGGCCCCGCTCCGGGTCGGGGCCGGCGGCCTGGACGGCGGTGTGGTCGACCCGGACCGCCATCCGGCCGGACTGATCGAGCCTTTCTACAGCCACGAAACGCTAGGTGACCTGAGCGGGCCCGCCGCCGACGGGAACGCCTTCTTCGTCTGGGACATCGGCCCGAAGCGAATGCAGGAGGACCCGCCCGGCAGCGGCAACTTCAGGTTGTTCGGCACCGATCCCGCGCCGTTGACCAACACCGCTCCGGTGACCAGCGACGACAACGGTGACGGGTCGGATGGCTACGGGATCGATCCGCATGACACTGTGATCCGGAGTTCACCATTGATCCGCAAGCAGATCGCCGATTTCCTCAAGACCGACGGCAAGGTGACAAACCCCTGCGGGGTGAACCCTTGTTACGCCGCAAAGTGGAAGGGCATGCCCTGAGGAGCAGCAGGCCGGCGGCCCGGGCCTGAGCAACAGCCGGGATTTGTAGGGTGGATGGCCGTGATGTTCGGTCGAAAAAACAGAAAGAAGGGACAATCCCGGGCGCAGATGCCACGCTGGATGTTCGAAACCAGAACAGACCAGTGGCATGAAGCCGGGCTCGGAGAGCAGATCGTTGATCGCCCGCAGGGCGCAACCTGGCCGCGGCTGGTGCTGTTTGCGGCGCTAACCGCCGCGGTGCTGGTCGCCTTCAACCACCGGCAGGACATCGCCCCTGGATACGGCACCGAAGCCCGGATCCTTACCGCCCTCCTGCTTTTCATCTTCGGCTGGGGCTTCGCCGCAGCTCTCGGCCGAACCCTCACCCCCTTCATCATGCGGCGGCTCGATCCGGGCACGGCCGGCACGGTCGGTTTCGCGATCCGGCTACTCACGATCCTTCTCGTGGCCCTGGTAGCGCTCGGCATTGCCGGGGTCAACCCGCAGACCCTCGCGGTGGGCGGGGCGTTCACCGCGATCGTGCTTGGTCTCGCGGCCCAGCAGACCCTCGGCAACATTTTCGCCGGGGTGGTGCTGCAGAGCACCCGGCCGTTCCGGGTCGGCGAGCGGGTGCGGCTGACCGGCGGACCGCTGGCCGGCTCGGTCGAGGGGACGGTCAGCTCGCTCGGTCTTTTCTACACCTCGATCCTCAAGGGCAAGGACCGCATGATGATTCCCAACAACGTGCTGCTGCTACTGGCAGTCGAGCCGCTGAAGGAGCCGGATTCGATTGACCTGCGGGCCCGTTTCGACAGCCATGTGAGCCCGGCCACCGTTCAGCAGATGCTCGATCAGGCGATCACCGTGCCGACCCTGCGCCCGCCCCGGATCGAGCTGGAGGAGGTTGACCGTGACGAGGTCGTACTGCGGATCAGCGCCACCCCGGTCAAGCCGTCAGACGGGCCCCGCCTGGCTGAACAGGTGATCTCGGTCACCCGCGGCACCTTCGAGTTCGAACGGCCGGACATGGAGAAGATCCATGAGGAAACGGAGCCGGACCAGAGGCCCGACCCCGATGTTCCCCACGGTCATTCCTGATCAGTCGTTGCCGGGCAACCTCAGCGCCGCAGCCCGATTGACGGGCCTCCGCCGCTGCCTCCGGCGAAGCTGAAGTTCCCGGCCTTTCCACCATAGGAGAACGACAGCCGGATCCGGTTGCCACCTGCGCTTGCCTTGACCTTCGGCGCGAGTGTCAACTTGCGGGACTTGCCGATGCCGAGCTTCCCGGTCTTGGCGCAAGTCCTGCGGACCAGTTTGCCTGACTTCACACAGACCTTCGCCGAAGAGACCGGGAGGTTGCCGCTGTTGGTCAACCGCAGCCGGAGCTTCACCTTGTGGCCGGCCCGGGCACTGGTCCCGGTGTTCAGGAGCTTGACCTTGAGGCCCGCGGCGGCCTTCTTCATCGGTGCGGCCTTGGCGCTGCCGGCCAGCGGGTCGCTGACCCGGGCCGTGTAATCCTCGGCGGCCGCGACCCCGTCGCTGGGCGGACCGAAGTAACGGATGCGCTTCACCGTCAGGTTGTTGAAAGGCTGCGAGCGCGGATCGGTATTCGGGGTTGTCGGGCCGAGAATGCCAAAGCCGCTGGCCCCGATCGACTGGCCGTCGCCGCCGCACTGCAGCTCATTCGGGGCGGTCGGGGTTGAATCGTCGAGGTAGTAGTTGCCGAAATTGGCGTTCGGGATGTCGGTGTCCGCCCCGACCACGGTCGTTGCCGTCCCCTGCGGACCGGAAAGCTGCTGCCAGCCGTAGGCACCGTTGGAGATGTCCGCCGAGGTGGTCGGTGTCAGCGTGTCGGGGTTGCCGTCCACCGTGACACCGGCCTGGTTGTTCAGGTCGCGGTAGATCATGCCGTTGGCGCTCGGCGCGAAATCGGTCCAGGTGTAGAGGTCCAGCATCGGGTGCACCCTCAGGTAAACCGTGTTGCGCTCATGGTCGGCGTAGTAGATGTGCTCACGCTGGACGTACGGGCCGGAGTTGGCTCCCATGAAAGAGCGAATCGCGCGGACCGGGCCGTCGATCACCGTGACATAGGTGCCTTCGTTGTCATCGTTGGTGTCGTTGCCGGGGAAGGTGTCCTGCTGCCAGCGTCCGGAGAAGGTGTACTCCGAGCGTCCGCACATCACCCGGGTTGCCTGGGCGACCTCGCGGTCGAGAATGTCGGTCCCGTTCGCGTTGCCGGCCTTGATCTTCATCTGGTCTTCCATCCAGCGGTCGAACGAATGGAGTTGGTAATTCTTCGTGGTGACGGTTGAATCCTCGGGATTGAACTCGGAGAAGTAGCCGTAGTCGTTGATCAGGGTCTGCCCCGAACCAAGTCCGGTCAGCTTGAAGTCGTAGTCGACGTAATCCTTGCCGGCCGACTGTTCAAGATGACCGGTCGACTTGAACAGGTAGACGAAGCCGCTGTTGCCCTGGTTGTCGGCGACCTTCAGGCGCAGGGCCGAGGAAGGAACTGTCTCCAGCGGGGCGCCGATCCCCTTCGGGGCCTGCGCGCCGGCATCCCCGGCCATGAAGACGACCTCATCGTCGGAGTCAAGCGACGGGTTGGCATCCGCACCCGACCTGGTCTTCGGGTCGGCGTAAACCTCGATGTCGAAAGCCGGGTCGTCCCCGCCGACATAGGGAGGATGGGTGCCCGCCGGATAGAGCTGGCGGGCGTCGATCGTGTGGCGCTCATCAACCTGTACAGGGACCTGGACCCAGCGATTGTCATACCTGAAGGCCACAACCCGGTCGGGCGCCGTCCCGTAAAGGCCGGACACCTTGTTGCCCTTGAGGACCACTTCGTCACCGGCCCGTTCCTTCAGTGAGGCTGAGGCCGGACCGGCGACGGCGAAAGTGGACACCGCGGCGAGGCCTGTTACGGCCGCGATTCGCGCCAACAATCTGGAAAATCGTTCCCTACCCATGGCGGGATAGTAGCCGGAAAAGCCGCGTCAGCGCCGGCGCCCGACCTCTTCGATCAGCAGCTTGGTGTGGATCGCTGCGATCAGGTCTTTCAAGGGCTCGGCCCCCGCCTCGATCATTTCCACCACCCGCTCCGGCTCAACCTCGCCTTCCAGCCGTTTGGTCAGAACCTCGACCTCCTCGGCCACCAGAGACTGCAACGCCTTCTTGTACCGCAGGGTGTCATAGACCGTGAAACCGATCCGCTCGTCGTAACCCCCCGCCCGGAACCGCGAGATCGCCTCGATGATCGTCACATCCGAAGGCGAGTACCCACGTGAATTCGGGTTGAGGATGCCGATCTCGGCCAGCCGGTCGAGGACTTCTCCCGGCACCCCGTACTTCTTCACTTCGGCGCGGGAGGTGCGGGTCCGTTCGGCCGCCAGGGCCCGTTCAAGGATCCGGTCTTCAACCTCAAGCATCGCCTCGGCCTGTTCCGGGTCTTCCTCGATCAGGGCGCGGATCGCTTTCAACGGCATGAAGCGCTCTTCCTGGAGCCGCTTGATCAAACGGATCCGCTCGACCGTGCCGGGCTGGTACCAGGCCATGTTGCGGCTGGTCTTGACCGGGTCCGGGAGCAGGCCCTCGCGCAGATAGTGCTTGATCGTAGGAGCCGGCACTCCGGAAGCCTCAACGAGGCCCGACATCTTGAGGAGGGATTCGCCTGCCACGGCCCGGCTCAAGCCCGGAACTCCATTTCTCCGTCAGAACCGGGCCCCGCTACGGCCCCGTTCTCAAAGAGCTCGTCAATTTCCTTCGGCGAAAGGCCCGACGAAGCGAGAACGTCACGGGTGTCAGCCCCGATTGCCGGTGCTGCCGAACCGTCCTGCGCCGGGGTCCGGCTCATCCGGATCGGCGAGCCGATCTGACGGACGGGGCCGATGCCCGGCTGATCGAACTCGATGATCATGCCCCGCTCGCGAAAAAGCTCTGACCCGATTGCCTCGTCAACTTCAAGGATCGGCTCGATGCAGCAGTCATGCTCGTCGTTGAAGGTCTTCCATTCGGCCCGAGTCCGTTCCCTGAACACCGCGGCAACCTTCTCCCAGGCTTCGCCACCCGGCCGTTCAAACTGGCAGGCGATCAGTTCGGGATGTCCGGAGCCCTCACAGAATGCCTGCCAGAACTTTGGCTCCAGCGCCCCGCAACTCACCCAGCCGTCGGCGGCTTCGTAGGGCAGGTAACAGACCAGCCCCCCGCCGAGCACGGCCTCACCGCGCTTCGGGCTGTTGCCGTCGGTGAGAGTGGCGCCGGCCACCATGGCCAGCCAGGCAAAAGTCCCGTCGGTCATCGAGATGTCAACCATCTGGCCCCGGCCACTCTCCCGCTTCTCTATCAGGGCAGCGAGGATCCCGAAAGCGGCGTTCAGGCCACCGCCGCCGATGTCACCGATCTGGCCGGCCGGCTGGATCGGCGGTCCACCGGCCTGGCCGGTCATTGCCAGCAGGCCGGTCGCCCCGAGGTAGTTGATGTCATGCCCGGCCCGGTCCCGGCCGGGGCCGTCCTGCCCATAGCCCGAAATCGAGCAGTAGACGATGCCGGGGTTGATACGGCTCAGGGACTCATAGTCGACTCCGAGGCGGGCCGCGACCCCAGGCCGGAAGCCCTCAAGAACCACGTCGGCGGTCGGCACCAGCCGCTCGAACGCCTCCTTGCCCGCCGGGTTCTTGAGGTCCAGGCGAATCGATCTCTTTCCGCGGTTGAGGGAGAGGAACAAGCCGGAACGGGTCGCCCCTTCGTCGGCCCCGGCCTGCGGATCGCGGACCTCGTGAAGCGGCGGCGCGTAGCGAATGTAATCCCCGGGTCCGGTGTCTTCAACCTTGATCACCTCGGCCCCGAAATCGGCCAGCATCTGGGAACAGAAGGCCCCCGGCAGCAGCCGGGTCAGGTCCAGCACCCTGACGCCGCCAAGCGGGCTTCCAGAACCGGCTGGCTTCATTGCGCCTCGATCTCGACCGGGAAGTTGACCGAATTGGCGATGTAGCACTTGGCATGGGAACGGCGGTGGAGATCAGCCACGAATTCCGGCCCCGGATGCTCCCCCTCGAAGGTGACTGCCGGCCGAAGGGTCGCCGCGGTGAAACGGTCGTCGTCCATGGTGCCTTCTGCCTCGTCGATATACGACTTGACCGGATGGCGTTTCGCGCGTGCGTAGGCGATGAACCAGAGCATGTGGCAGGACGAAAGCGCACCCAGCAACATCACTTCCGGGTTTGAACATGCCGGGTTCCCGCCATGTTCCGGGGCGGTTGAACCGGTGACGGCCTCCTCCCCGAGCCGCAGCAGATGCCGGGCCGGATCCTCCGCCGTACCACCATCCCAGACCACGCTTGCCTTATAGATCGCCATTTCGGTCAGCCTTCCTTTTCCGGGTTGAGCCCGAGCATCTGCCGGGCTTCGGCTATCGTCGCTACCCGCCGGCCGGCGTCCTCAACCATCTGCCTTGCCTTTCCGACCAGCTCGCCGTTCGACTTGCACATGGTCCCGTCCGGCAGGTAGAGGTTGTCCTCCACCCCGGCCCGCACGTTGCCACCGAGGGTGATGGCGGTAGCCAGCAGTTTCCACTGATCACGCGAAATGCCGATCACCTGCCAGTTGTTCGGCCCTTCCGGCCCGCCGGGTACCTGGTCCGCCATCACTCCGACGTTGCGGGGGGTCGGCCTGATGCCGCCGGTGACCCCCATGACCAGCGAGATCTGCGAGGGCGGTTTGATCAGCTCCATGTCGTAGAGCGGGTCGAGATTGGCCACGTGGCCGGCATCGAAGCACTCGTGCTCCGGCTTGATCCCGAGCCTGTTCATGGCGGTGATGAACTCGACGATCGTGTCGAAGGAGTTCTCGAAGACCGCCTTGAAGACGAAGTCCTTGCGGCGCTTCGAGTACTTGGCGTAGTTCATCGAGCTCATATTGAGCGCAGCAACATCCGGGCGGCAGGCTTCGAGATAGGCAATCCGCTTTTCGATCGGGATGCCGATCGCGCCGGTCGAGTAGTTGATGATCACTTCCGGGCATTCGGCCTTGATCGCCGCGGTGATCGCCTGGAAGTCTTCGATCTCGTAGGAAGGCGTGCCGTCCGGCTTGCGGGCGTGAATGTGGATCTGGCTGGCACCCTCGTCGACCGAACGGCGGGCCTCCGCCGCGTACTCCGCCGGTGTGTACGGGATCGCCGGGCACTGGTCCCGGTTGGCGATTACCCCCGAGATCGAGTTGCTGATGATCACCGGGTCTTCGAACTTGCTCACTGCTCTGCCTCCTGGCGTAGGTTGGCGGGTCCGATCAGGCGGCCCGTTCGATTGCGGCATTGACTTTGGCCACGAACTGTTCCAGCTCGGGTTTGACCTGATCCGGCGGGTCAATCGCCTGGTTGTAGCCGAGGTTCGACCACTTGCCCTTGAACATGATGTGAGGCTGGGCGAGCAGGCCCTTGTCGAAACTGACCGAGGCGCTTTCGATTTGATGGATATGCATGCGGACCGAGTGGACGTCGTTGAAACCGAAAATCTCGACCACCGCACCGTCAAACCGGATCACGCCGTTCAGTTGGACCTGATCGTGGGGAATGGTCACCTCGATGGCATCACTCATACGGGCATCACCCCATGTTTCTTCCACGGCCGTTCGACCTTCTTGTCCTGTGCCATCTTCAATCCGCGGATCACGGTCTGCCTTGTTTCGCGGGGATCGATGATGTCGTCGATCATCGCGTTGCCGGCCGCTATATAAGGGTCGATCTGCTCGCGGACCGCGTTCAGCATCGCTTCCCTGGTCGCTTCGGGATCATCGGCCGCCTCGATCGCCGAGCGGCCGATGATGTTGACCGCCCCTTCGGCACCCATCACCGAAATCTCGGCCCCCGGCC
>JBGAOF010000043.1:0-12296 GCA_044221915.1 Solirubrobacterales bacterium | reverse complement strand
CGGCCGACAAGGAAGCGGCCGAGCGGGCCCTGCAGTACATGGGCCTGGAAGCCGGCACCCCGATGGAGGAGATTCGCCCCGAGCGGGTCTTCATCGGCTCCTGCACCAACTCGCGGATCTCCGACCTGCGCGAAGCGGCCGGGGCGATCAAGGGTCGCAAGGTGGCCGACAGCGTACGGGCGATGGTGGTCCCCGGCTCGGCCCTGGTCAAGGCCCAGGCCGAAGAGGAAGGTCTCGATGAGATCTTCCGCGAGGCTGGCTTCGAGTGGCGCGGGGCCGGCTGCTCGATGTGTCTCGGCATGAACCCCGACATCCTGATCGAGGGCGAGCGCTGTGCTTCGACCTCGAACCGGAACTTCGAAGGCCGCCAGGGCAAGGGCGGCCGGACCCATCTCGTCAGCCCGACCATGGCCACCGCGGCGGCCATCGAAGGCCATTTCGTCGACATCAGGAACTGGAGCTAGAAATGGAAGCCATCAACACAATCGAAGGCGAAGTCGCCTTCCTGGACCGTAGCGACGTCGACACCGACCAGATCATCCCCAAGCAGTTCCTCAAGCGCGTGGAGCGGACCGGATACGGCGAGTTCCTCTTCTACGATTGGATGCGCGACGGCGAGATCGAACTGGAGCCACACCCGATCCTCGTTTCGGGGCGGAACTTCGGCTCTGGCTCCTCGCGGGAACACGCGGTCTGGGCCCTGCATCAGTTCGGCTTCCAGGCGGTGATTGCCCCGTCGTTCTCGGACATCTTCTATTCC
The DNA here is from genome assembly GCA_044221915.1 of Solirubrobacterales bacterium. Classification (GTDB taxonomy): domain Bacteria; phylum Actinomycetota; class Thermoleophilia; order Solirubrobacterales; family 70-9; genus 67-14. Next base: position 11,536 of record JBGAOF010000043.1, on the reverse strand, counting down.
AACAGCACCAAGAACGGCTTCCTGCCGGTGGCGCTGCCGGAAGAAACCTGCCGGGAGATCGCGGCGGCCGGCGAAGCGAAGATCGACCTCGAGAACCAGACCGTGAGCTGGGACGGGGGAGAGGCACCCTTCGAGATTGACCCCGAGATCAAACGGCGCCTGCTCGGCGGCCTGGATGACATCGCCCTCACTCTCCAGGCCGAAGACGCGATCGAGGCCTTCGAAGCCGGACCGGGCGGGACCTACGGGCCCGTCACCACCGCTTTGTAACCGGAGGCAGCGATGAGCAGCGATAAGGAAACCCGTCCGGCGGACTGGGAGGCAGGCAAGTACTCGCGGGTCGCGACCCCGCAACGGGAGTGGTCGGGCGCGGTGCTGGGCCGCCGGATCCTGAACGGCGACGAAACCGTTCTCGATGCCGGCTGCGGCTCCGGGAACGTGACCGCGGACCTGCTGGCAAAGCTCTCGAACGGCCGGTTGATCGGCGTCGACGGCTCGCCCAGCATGGTCGAGGAGGCGAGCGCGCGGCTCGGCGAGGACCCGCGGACCCGCTTCATCTGCCAGGACCTGGCGGCGTTGACGCTGGACGAACAGGTCGACCATGTCTTCTCCAACGCGACCTTCCACTGGATCGGTGACCACGACCGCCTGTTCCACTCGCTGGCTGCGGCGACGAAGCCAGGCGGGAGCCTGGTCGCCCAATGCGGCGGCCAGGGCAACGTGGCAGAAGTGATCGCCGCGCTCGGCGCGGTCAATCGGGAGGAGCCGTTCGCCGGAATCTTCGGGGAGTACACGGACCCGTGGAACTTCGCCGGCCCGGAGGAGACCGAGGTCCGGCTGGCCCGCGCCGGGTACGAGAAGGTCGATTGCTGGCTGGAGGAGAGGGTTGCCCGTCCCGAGGACCCACGGGGCTTCTTCGAGGCTTCTTTCCTGGCCCCGGCCCGGCAGGTTCTGGACCCGGAGCAGTTCACCGAATACACCGACCGTCTGCTGGCCGAGATGGGGCAGCCGACCAGCTTCAACTATGTTCGCCTGAACATGACCGCGAAAAGGAAGAACGAGAATGAGTGAGAGCAAGCAGATCGTCGTATTGGCCGGCGACGGAATCGGTTCGGAAATCGTCGGCGCGACGCGGCAGGTGCTCGACGCGGTCGGTGAGTTCGAGTATGAAGAGCACCTGATTGGTGGTGCTTCGATCGACCGGCACGGAATCGCCCTGACCGATGAGGTGATCGAGGCCTGCAAGAACTCCGACGCGGTCCTGCTCGGCGCGGTCGGTGGCCCCAAATGGGATGAGGCGGTGGCCAAGGACCCGACCGCACCCCGGCCCGAACAGGGCCTGCTCGGGATCCGCAAGGCGCTCGGCCTCTACGCGAACCTGCGTCCGGTCAAGCCGTCACCGGCCCTGATCGACGCCAGCCCGCTGAAAAGGGAACTGATCGACGGCACCGACCTCCTGGTCGTAAGGGAGCTCACCGGCGGGATCTATTTCGGTGACTCGGGGCGCCGTGAAGGCGGCAGCGTTGCCTACGACGAGTGTGCCTATTCGGTACCGGAGATCCAGCGGATCGCCCGGGCCGCCTTCGAGGCTGCTCGCCAGCGCTCGGACAATCCCCGGGTGCTCTCGGTTGACAAGGCCAACGTGCTCGAAACCTCGCGCCTCTGGCGGGAGACCGTCAAGCAGGTGGCCGAGGAGTATCCCGACCTCCAGCTCGATCACCTGCTGGTCGATTTCGCCGCGATGAAGCTGGTTTCCGCTCCGGCCGAGATCGACGTGATCGTGACGGAGAACCTGTTCGGTGACATCCTCAGCGACGAAGCGGCGATGCTGACCGGGTCGCTGGGCATGCTGCCCTCGGCCTCGATCGGGGCCGAAGGCGAACCCGGACTCTTCGAGCCGGTTCACGGCTCGGCCCCGGACATCGCCGGGCAGGGTGTGGCCAATCCGCTCGCGACCATGCTCTCCGCGGCAATGATGCTGCGCTACGGGCTTGGTGACGGGAAGGCGGCCGACCGGATCGAACAGGCCGTTGACGGGGTACTCGCGACGGGTCTGCGGACCCCCGACATCTACGAAGGTGGCGACGGTGAGAGCCGGGTCGGTACCACCGAGGTCACCGAGGCGGTGCTGGCCGAACTGGACCGGGTCTAGAGTCGATGCGGTGCGCCGGAAGAATCTGGCGTACCATGGGCCGGTAGCCGAACCGAAGGAGAGAACAGTTGGAAAAGGCCGAGTACATCTGGCACAGCGGCAAATTCGTTCCCTGGGACGAGGCGCAGGTGCATGTGCTGAGCCATGGTCTCCACTACGGAACCGGCGTCTTCGAAGGCATTCGCTGCTACGACGGCGACCAGGGGCCGGCAGTGTTCCGGCACGCCGAACACATACAGCGCTTCGCGGACTCGGCCCGGATGTACTTTCTCGAGCTGCCGTTCACCCAGGAAGAGATCAGGGAAGCGACAAGGGAACTGATTCGCAGGAACGGCCTGCGTGATTGCTACATCCGGCCACTTGCGTTCCGGGGCTACGGGGAAATGGGCCTTTATGCGACGGCGGCTCCGGTCGAATTGATCATTGCCGTCTGGCCCTGGGGCGCCTACCTTGGCGAGGAGGGCAAGAAGCACGGCATCCGGGCCAAGGTTTCCTCCTGGCGCCGCGTTTCCCCGGCCAGCCTGATCCCGCATGCCAAAGCTTCGGGGCAGTACCTGAACTCGATTCTTGCCAAGACCGAATCGGCCAAGGCGGGTTACGAGGAGGCAATCTTGCTTGATGAGCGCGGGATGGTCTGCGAAGGCTCCGGCGAGAACATCTTCATGGTCAAGAACGGCAGGGTGTTCACCCCGCCTCAGGCGGCTTCGATCCTCGACGGGATCACCCGCAAGTCGGTCGTCCAGATCCTCGAGGACAAGGGTCATCCGGTGACCGAGCGGGACATCACCCGTTCCGAGCTTTATCTGGCGGATGAGGTCTTCATGTGTGGCACCGCGGCCGAAGTCGTTCCCGTCCGCGAGGTCGACGACCACCCGTTGGGTGAACCCGGTGAAGTCACCCGGCTGGTCCAGCAGGGTTACGAGGACGCGATCTACGGTCGTTCGCCCGAGTACTCGGAATGGCTCGATCTGGTCGGTGAGCCGGCCGCGAAATCCGAACCCAGTACAGTCTGAGGCCGATGCTTCACACCTTCAGAGAAATCAGGATTACCCGAATTACGGGGGCTGCGGGGCGCTGACCTCGCGGCAGCGCGGCCAAGTGCCGTGTTCGGTCCTGCCCGTACCGTCTGGTCCGGGCTTCCTGATTTTCTGAAAGGCAGTATCCGATGACAGAAGTGAAGCTTTATGACACGACCCTCCGCGACGGCATGCAGGGCCAGGGCATGTCGCTTTCCGCCGCCGAAAAGGTACGGGTGGTCCACGCCCTCGACCAGCTCGGGGTGCAGTTCATCGAGGCCGGCTTTCCGGCTTCGAATCCCAAGGAAGCCGAGCTCTTTGAACGGCTGGCCGGGGAACGGCTCCAGCAGGCGGCAATCTGTGCCTTCGGCATGACCAGGCGGCGTGGGGTCGAAGCCGACAAGGACGAAGCGCTGCGACTCCTTGCCTCGACCTTCGCCCCGGTGGTGACCCTGGTCGGCAAGACCTGGTCGCTCCATCTGGAAAAGGTGACCCGGGTATCCCGCGAGGAGAACCTGGCGATGATCGGCGAGTCGATCGCCTACCTGCGCGATGCGGACAAGCGGGTCATGTACGACGCCGAGCACTTCTTCGACGCCTGGGATGACGACCCTGACTACGCGCTCGCCTGCCTTGAGACTGCCGATCGGGCCGGGGCCGAGGTCCTGGTGCTTTGCGACACCAACGGCGCCCACCTGCCCGCCGAGGTCGGCGAGGCCGTCGCCAGGGTGGGAGAGGCCCTGCCGGAGGCGGAACTGGGGATCCACTGCCACAACGATCTCGAATGCGGGGTCGCCAACGCGCTCGCGGCTGTGGGCGCCGGTGCCCGCCAGGTCCAGGGCACCGTAAACGGGTACGGCGAGCGCTGCGGCAACTCGAATCTGATCTCGATCCTGCCGTCCCTGCAGCTGAAGATGGGCTACGTAGTAGTGCCGCCGGAAAACCTGACCGGGCTCTCTTCGGTCTCTCATTTCGTGGCCGATCTCCTGAACGTTCCGGTCGACCCGGACCAGGCATATGTGGGCCGCAATGCTTTCGCCCACAAGGGCGGGATGCATGTGGCCGGGATCGCCGCCGACGCCCGGACATTCGAGCACATGGACCCGGAAGCGGTCGGCAACAGCCGTTCGGTATTACCCTCCGAGCTTTCCGGAAAGGCGACCGTCCTCGCGAGGGCCGAGGAGATCGGACTCGAACTTGGCGACGAGGCCGCCCGGGAAGCGGTCGAGACCCTCAAGCAGAAGGAACACGACGGCTACCACTACGAGGCTGCCGAAGCGTCATTCGATCTGCTGCTGCGCCGGGAGGCCGGTCAGTATCGGCCCCTGTTCACCTTCGAGTCCTTCAAGGTTCTGACCGAGCTCCGAGCCGGGCAGAAGGTCGAGACCGAGGCGATCGTGAAGATTCAGGTTGACGGCGAGCGGTACGTCGAGGTGGCGGAAGGCAACGGTCCGGTCAACGCCCTGGACAAGGCGTTGCGCCAGGCGATCACCCGCCACTACCCGGAGCTCGACGACATCGAGCTGACCGGGTACCGGGTACGGATCCTCGACACCGCCCATGGCACCGGGGCCGGTACCCGGGTCCTGCTCGATTCCCGTCGTGGGGAAGGGGGCGACTCCTGGGGCTCGATCGGGGTCTCCGCGAACATCATCGAAGCCTCCTGGGAGGCGCTGGTCGACTCGCTCGCCTACGCCTTCCAGAACGGCAGCTCCGGGGGCGCCGGTGGCTGACCGGCCACCACCGCTGGATCTTGCCCGGCCCGAGATCGGACCGGAGGAGGAGCGGCTGGTGCTCGAGGTGCTGCGCTCCGGCAGGCTTTCGCTGGGCCCCATGCTTGATCGCTTCGAGCGTGATTTCGCTGCCTGGCTGGGGGTCGAGGACGCGGTGGCCGTGTCCAGTGGTACCGCAGCGCTGCATCTCGGGGTCCGGGCGCTGGGCTGGGGGCCGGGTGACGAGGTAGTGCTCAGTCCCTTCACCTTTGTCGCCAGTGCCAACTGCCTGCTCTACGAAGGAGTGAAGCCGGCCTTCGCCGACATCGACCCGGTCTCGCTCAACCTGGATCCGGTCGCGGCCGAGGCTGCAATCACAGATTCCACGGCGGGTCTGTTGCCGATCGACATCTTCGGCCAGCCGGCAGACCTGCCTGCCTTCGAGCGGATCGCGGCCCGGCATGGCCTCGGGATCCTCGAGGATTCCTGCCAGGCGCTGGGCGCGGTCGATTCCGAGAGCCGTAAGGTCGGCAGCCGCGGCAACCCGGCCACTTTTGCCTTCTACGCGAACAAGCAGATGACCACCGGCGAAGGCGGCATGATCATCCCGTCTGATCGAGGCATGGCCGAGGTGCTTCGCAGCGAACGCAACCAGGGCCGGGCCCTCGATATGGATTGGCTGGATCATGACCGCCTCGGGTTCAACTACCGGATGTCGGACGTGACGGCGGCGATTGGAGTCGCCCAGGTCGCTCGTCTGGACGAGCTGCTGGCCGGCCGGGCGGGGGTTGCGCGGATGTATCTGGAACGGCTGGCGCCGCTGACCACGGCCGGCGGCGGACCGGGGGTCGAGCTGCCGGCCCCGGACCGGGAGCCGGCCCGGCGCAGCTGGTTCGTCTTCCCGGTGCGGCTGCCGGAGGAGGCCGACCGTGACGGGGTGATCCGCGGGCTGGGCGAGCAGGGAATCCCGGCCAAGGCCTATCTGCCTTCTATTCATCGCTTCCCCCATCTGGCCAGCTTCGGCTACGTTGAGGGCCAGTTTCCGGTGGCGGAATCGGTTGCCGCCCGTTCCCTCGCCCTGCCCTTCCACGCCGGTTTGGACGCGGGTGACATCGAACGGGTCGCTTCCGCCCTAGGTGCGGTGCTGGCCGCAGGTTGACGCGGGCCGGGTAATAATCAGCGTCGTGGCAAGGCATACCGACAAGTCGACCTCCCGCTTTCGTGAACCACCGGACCCCCGCTTCTGGCGGCTCAACCGGTCGATCGAATTCGACCGGCATCTGGCTCCCTACGACGTGGCCCAGTCGCGGGCCCACGCCCGGGCGCTGAACCGGATCGGTGTGATCGCCGACGACGAGATCAAGGTGATCGACGAGGGTCTGGCGGCCGTTGCCCGCGAACTCGATGCCGGTGACTTCGTTTTCGATCCCGGGGACGAAGACATTCACATGGCGGTTGAGCGGCGGCTCGGCGAGCTGATCGGGGATCTGGCCGGCAAGCTCCATACCGGCCGCTCCCGTAACGACCAGGTCGCAACCGACATCTGCATGGCGGTCATGGAAGCCGCCGACGGGGCGGGGGAGCGGATCGCTGCGGCCTTGGGTGAACTGCTGCGTCTGGCCGAGGCTCACCGCGACTGGACCATGCCGGGCTACACCCACCTCCAGAGAGCCCAGCCCGTCTACCTGGGCCATCATCTGCTGGCCTGGTTCTGGATGCTCTCCCGGGACTTTGACCGCTTCGGGGCTGCCCGCCGGGCCGCCGGGGTGATGCCGCTCGGTGCTGGCGCCCTGGCCGGAGTCAACTGGGAAATCGACCGTCGGGCGGTCGCCGCCGATCTTGGATTCGATTCGGTGACCGTCAACTCGCTTGACTCGACATCGAACCGCGACATGGTCCTCGACTATCTCTCGGCCGCTTCGATCTGCCTGACACACCTGTCGAGGGTCGGCTCCGAGCTGGTGATCTGGTCGAGTACTGAATTCGGGTTCTGCCGGATCAGCGAGCCATTCACTTCCGGTTCAAGCATCATGCCCCAGAAGCAGAACCCCGACTCGGCCGAGCTGCTTCGGGCCAAGGCCCCCCGGGTGATCGGTGATTTCACTACCTTGCTCGGGGTGCTTCACGCGCTGCCTCTCACTTACGGCAAGGACATGCAGGAAGACAAGGAGCCGTTCTTCGATGCGGTGGAAACGGTCGATGCCTGTCTTGAAATGGCCGGTGGCATCTTTGAAGGACTCCGTTTTGACCGCTCGAAGCTCGAACTTGCTGCGAGTGACGAGATGCTGGCGGCAACCGAGATCGCCGATCTTCTGGTCCGGCGGGGGGTCCCTTTCCGGGAAGCACACGGAATTGTCGGCGACCTGGTGAGGCAATGTGTGGCGGAGGAGCGTCCTCTCTCGGACCTGTCCCCGGAGGAGATCGCGGCCCGGTCCACAGCGCTTGACGACGAGTATTACGAGGTGCTTCAGCAGGGAAGCTGGCTTGAGTCCAAACGCAGTGAGGGTGGCACTTCCAGTTCCAGCCTCGCGGCCCAGCTCGAACTCGCCCGTGCCCGGGTAGCGGAGATCGGCTCGGCGATCTGAGCGGTCGGCTCAGCCGGGCGAGGCGCCGCCGCTCGGGGCTACGCCACCGCCGGTTGAGGGAGGAGTCGGGGTGGGGGCCGGTGCCGGTGCCGGTGCCGGGGCTGGCGTAGTCGGTTCGGGAGCCGGGGCCGGTGTGACCGGCGCCGAGTAGTCCGGCGTGGAGTAGTCGGTGCTGGGAGCCGAATACGAGTAGTCGCTGCTGTCGGTTGAACCGGTGTCGATCCCTGACGCGGCGTCCGAGGCCCGCTCGGCGGCGCGGTTGGCTTCACGTAGCCATCGGGGTAGCCGACCCAGACGCAGGCTGTGATCTCGGTGATCGCACCGCAGAACCAGGCATTGGTGTTGTCCTCGGTAGTGCCGGTCTTGCCCCACTGCGTGTCGTCGCCGATGTAGGCGTTCTTGCCGGTTCCCTGCGTGACGACGGAATGAAGGATGCCCTTCGCGGTCTGGGCCACTTCCGGGTCGATGACGCCCTTGCTCAGGACCTCGTTGTCGCCGCCCTTGATGGTCTTGCCGTCCTCGTCGGTGACCTTGGTGAAGGCGACCGGTGAATCGCCGGGGTCGGGTGCCAGGCTGCCACTGACCCGGCGACCGTCGTTTGCCAGGGTCGAGAAAGCGTAGGTCCAGCCAAGCGGAGTCACTTCCGAGGTGCCGAGAACCATCGCCGGGTTGGTCGCGATCTTGTCCGTGTAGCCCATCTTGTGGATGGTCTCCGCAATCGCCTTCGGGCCGCCGTCGATCGCTTCAATCCCCAGCTGGGCATAGACCGAGTTGTCCGAGTTGATTGTGGCGCTGACCAGGTCGCTGACACCGGCGTAGGAATCACCGTAGTTGCTGACCGAGTACGGCTCGCGAATCTTTCGCTTCTTGTCCTTGTCGTAGACCTTGCGCCAGAAGATCTGCGGTGCCGACTCGAAGGTCGTGTAGGGAGAGATGCCCTGTGCCAGGGCAGTAGTGAGGATGAAAGGTTTGATCGTCGACCCCGGCTGCCGGTAGCCCTGGGTAGCCAGGTTGAAGGGACGGGTGTCGTAATCGTCGCCACCGACCATCGCATCCACGGTCGCGTCCTTGTTGTTGATGATCACCACCGACGCGCTTGGACCGATCCCCCCGATCGTGCTGTAGATCGCATTCTCGGTGGCATCCTGGACTTCCAGATCGAGGGTCGTCTTGACCTTCAGGCCACCGAAGAACGCCCGACCGGCCCCGTAGCGGTCAACCAGTTGCTGGCGCATCCAGGAAGTGAAGTAGGGGGCCTTGGAATCCAGGCTGGGCGGGTCGATCTCGTTCTCGGCCGGGAGCGCCTCGGCTTTGGCCTCGTCGTATTGCTCCTGGGTGATGTAACCCTGGTCGAGCATCTTCTGGAGCACCGTGTCGCGGCGGTAGAGGGCACCGTCCGGGTTGTTCTTCGGATCGTAACCCCAGGGGTTCTGGATGATCCCGGCAAGCAGGGCGGCCTCGGCCGGAGTCAGGAGGGCGGCGCAGGGCTCCTCTTCGGTTCCGCAGGACGGATGCGCATAGCCGAAATAGGTTCGGGCGGCAGCTTCAATCCCGTAGGCCCCGGAGCCAAAGTAGACGGTGTTCAGATACTCGGTGAGAATCTTGTCCTTGGTCCACTGCTGCTCGATGTGGTAGGCGATTGACATCTCTCGCACCTTCTGCAAGGGCGAGCGGTCGTTTTGCGCCTCGAGCGCCTGCTTGACCAGCTGCTGGGTGATTGTGGAAGCGCCCTGTTTGGCGCTGCGGGCGATGATGTCCTGGACCAGGGCGCGGCCGAGTCCCTGGAAGTCAATCCCGCGATGTTCGTAAAAGCGCGAGTCCTCGATCGCCACCACGGCGTTCTTCATGTTCGGGGAAATCTGTTCGGCATCCAGCAGCATCTGGTTTTCGTTGTTGGAGAGAGTGCCGAGGTACTGTCCCTGGCTGTCGGTCAGGATCGAGTTTTTCGCGGTCCGGAACTGAGCGTAGTTCTCGATTGCCGGCAGATCCTGTGAAACCGCCATGACCATTCCGAAGAATGCGGAGCAGAAACCGAGAACACCCAGGCCCAGCAGGATGAAGAGGATCCGGAGCTTCTTGATCTTCGGTTTGGGGGGGCGAGGCGGGGGAGTGGGCAGGCTCAGGACCCCTGGTGGCATGGCGTTGCCGTTGCCCCCGCCGGCTGCGCCTGCCGGCGGGATGGTGAGCGGCTGTTCGCTCCGCTGGCCGTTTGCGGCAACCGTATCCGCGGCAATCCCGTTCCCGGCTCCCGTGCCGGGAGATTCCGGTTTCGCCTTGCGGCCGCGAAGCCGGGGAATTCGGAAACGCCGGGATTTTCTCCTCGGACCTCTTGCGCCACGGCTGCCTGGGGACTTCCCTCCGGATTCGTAGGGTCGAAGGACACTGTCTTTTCGGCCTTGCCGGTCACCGTTGCCGGCCGTCTCATCCGACTGCGGTATTGATCGGGACGGCAGCGCTGATTCGTCGGCTTTCTCGACGCCGACGTCACTGGACCCGCGTTTGGCGCGTCCGTTCTGCCGGGACTTCGAACCCGGCGGGTGCTCTGTCTTTCGGGGAGCCATCAGATGGCGGAAATCAGGTACGAACCTTGCGAAAGCGGTCGGGCGGAGCGTTGTTCGTCTTCCATTGAACAACGCGAACTCGACCAAGTAGCGCTGCTCAGTCTAGCATTCACTCTCCGTGTCAAACATCACTGACGAACCTCGTGAACCCCCGGCTGACGCTCTGGCTGCCGCCGCCCGGCTGACCGATACCGCCGTGGAGGCTTTGCCCGCGGCTCAACTGGCCAGGCAGCTGGACCTTGGCCGGCCACTGCGGGTCAAGCTGGGGATTGACCCGACCGCGCCGGATATTCACCTCGGGCACACCGTGGTCCTGAACAAGCTGCGCGAATTCCAGCAGGACGGGCATCAGGTAGTCCTGATCATCGGCGATTTCACGGCCAGGGTTGGCGATCCAAGCGGCCGGTCCAGCCAGCGACCGATCCTTGACCCGGCGGAAATAGACGAGAACGCGGAGACGTTCATGGACCAGGCCTTCAAGATCCTTGACCGTGACAGAACCGAGGTCCGCTTCAACAGCGAATGGCTGAAGATGGATTCGGGCCGTCTGTTTGATCTCATGGCCCGGGCAACCGTGGCGCGGCTGCTTGAGCGTGACGATTTCGCGAAACGAATGGCCGCCAGCGAGCCGATCTCGGCTCTCGAGCTCATGTACCCGTTGCTGCAGGGGTATGACTCGGTCGCGATCGAGGCGGATGTGGAGGTCGGCGGCACGGACCAGAAGTTCAACCTGCTCTTTGGCCGGGACATGCAGTCCGCCTTCGGTCAACCGCAACAGTCGATCATCACGATGCCGATTCTGGCGGGGACCGACGGCGTGAAGAAGATGTCCAAGTCATCTGGCAATTACATCGGCGTCACCGACGCGCCCGAGGAAATGTTCGGCAAGGTCATGCGGGTCCCGGATGCCAACCTGGAGGAGTACTGGCGACTTCTCCTCAGCGAGGATCCGCCGGCGGGGGCTGGGCCGAACGAGGCCAAGCGGGAGCTGGGGCGTCGCCTGGTCGCCCGATTCCACGGCGAGGATGCTCCCGAGGGTGCCGAAGAGCACTTCAACCGCCTCTTCGTCCGGCATGAAGCCCCGGACGATGTCGAGGAATTTGCTTTTGCTGATGATCCCGTGCACTTGCCCGCGCTGATAGCCGACGCCTTCGGGGTAAGCCGCAGCGAGGGGAGGAGGGCAATCAGCCAGGGAGGGGTCAAGCTGGACGGGGAAGCGCTCCCTGCTGACCCGCTCGATTGCCCGGCTGGGACCCTCGACGGACGGGTTCTGCAGCTGGGAAAGCGGCGTTTTCGGCGCCTCGTGAACCGCGCCTGAACCCGCTTGCCCAAGGGATTTGGCTCCCTGAAGCCAAATCGCGAATGCCCTCGGTCCGCGCAGCCAAATGGCTCGACACTTCCTGGCGAAACCTGTATAGTTCTCCGTCCGCTCAGTCGCGCAGGTTGCCCGGCTGAGGTGCTTCGTGCGACGAATCCCGTCGCCCGGCGCGAGCGGTCTTTGAAAACTGAG
>JBGAOF010000042.1:0-12613 GCA_044221915.1 Solirubrobacterales bacterium | reverse complement strand
GGGCGGAATTTCCAAGGGCGCGATTACGGCCTTCGGCATCGGCGCGCTGCTCGGGCTGGGAGGCCTGGCCGAAGCCGGAGCGTTCGCCGGTCACCGACGCTTTCGGTTCCGGCCCTGAATCCGGCCAGCGGCCGGAGACCTAGCCGCGGCTGAGGATCTGGGAGCCGCCGGTGATCACGTCCCGTCCGCCCGGCAGCCGGACCCATGCCTTGTTGGTGCCGTCGTAGTCCGGCGCCCAGAGGACCAGAGTTGCCGGGCCAAGGTTATTCACCTCGCAGGGCTCCGCGCCCTCCTCGTCCAGTCCCCGCCAGATCCGCAGGAAGGGGTTGTTTTCCCACTCGTCGCCGACCGTGGACGGTTCGCAATGACCCGGATGGATCCGGGTCTCCGGCGGCAGGGTCATGAGGCGGTCCATGATCGAACTCTTGAGCTCCGGGAATCCGGTAGCTCCCGGTGCGACGGTGCCACCGACCGTGCCCTTGAAGATCACATCGGCGGTGATCACGTCCGTTCCGTTGATCAGCAGGGCCATGTGGCCGTCGGCATGCCCGGGGGTGGCGATCCAGTCGATTTTCAGGCCGCCCGAGACCGTCTCGTCACCGTCCCCGACGATCTGGTCGACCTTGAATTCGACCAGGTCGGCGGTGATCTGGCTGGCAACGATCGGTATCCCGTACCGGTCGGCGACCTCACGCAGTCCGACCACATGATCCCAGTGCTCATGGGTCAGGAGGATGTGCGTGAGGGTGATCCCCTCCCGTTCAACCCGCTCCAGCAGGGGTTCGATTACCCCGTTTCCGTCAATCAACACACCAGAGCCACCGGGTTCGTCGCAGACCAGGTAGGAGTTCGACAGCCATTCGGATTGCTCAACGCGCTGGATGATCATTGGGGGTCCTTTCCGGTGGTTCGGGAGGTCAATTGAACTCGATGACGCTGCGGATGCCGTCCTGGGCTTCCATCAGATCAAACCCCCGGTTCACCTCATCGAGGGTGATCCGGTGGGAAAGAAAGGGTTCCACGTCAATCTCACCGGCAAGGTAGCGGTCGACGAGCTGCGGCACCTGATCACGTCCCTTGACGCCGCCGAAGGAAGAACCGGCCACCCGACGGCCGGTGATCAGCCAGCGCGGAATGATGTCAAGTGTCTCGCCCTTGCCGGCCACACCGGCGATCGTGCAAAGGCCCCAGCCCATGCGGGCCGACTCGACCGCCTGCTGCATCACCTTGACCAGCCCGGTCGCCTCGAAGGTGTAATCCGCACCCATGCCGCCCGTTTCCTCGAGAATCCACTCGACGGTGTTCCCGTCGGCCCTCAGGATGTCGGTCGCACCCTGGCCTTTGGCGAGCTGAAGGCGGTCGTCAGAGAGGTCAACACAGATGATCCGCTCCGCTCCCATCAACCGGGCCCCGGCGACCGCCCCGAGGCCGACCATTCCCGCCCCGAACACCACGCAGGTCGTTCCGGGCTCGACCCTGGCCGTGTACATGGCTGCCCCGAGCCCGGTTGAGAGCCCGCAGGCGAACAGGCAGGCATGGTCGAGCGGGGCCTCCGGGTTGATCTTCGCGAGGGCGATTTCCGGCATTACCGTGTACTCGGCGAAGGTGGAGGTCCCCATGAAATGGCGGATCGGCTCGCCGTCGCGGGAAAGTCGGGTGCTGCCGTCAGGCAGGTGGCCGAGGTTTTGCTCGGCCCGGATCGCCAGGCAGAGATTGGTCCGGGGATCAAGGCAGTGCTCGCATTCCCGGCATTGCGGTGAAAACAGGGTCACGACCTTGTCTCCGGGGATCAGCGAGTTGACGCCCTCGCCGACCTTCTCGACGATCCCGCCACCCTCGTGTCCGAGTACGCAGGGTGCGTATCCCGACGGGTCTGCCCCCGAGGCCGTGTACAGGTCCGTGTGGCAGACACCACATGCCTCCAGCCGGACCAGAACCTCGCCCGCTTTCGGTTCGGCCAGGTCCACCTCCTCGATCACCAGCGGTTGACCGAACTCCTCCAGAACAGCTGCCCTCATCCTCATGGACCGATCCTAGATGGTCGCCGCAGGCCACGGGTAGGCTTCCGGCGTGCCCGTTCGCCGGAGATCCCTCGCCCTGATCGCTTCGACCTGCCTGGTTGTCCTCGCCGGATGCGGATCCTCCGGCGACGGGACCGGGAGTCCCGAGGACCAGCGGGGCAACGGGACCACCGAGACGGTCAGGGTTTTCGCGACCGAAGGCGAGCAGTTCAAGCCGGTCGAGCACCAGGTGCCGGCCGACGAAGCCCCGGAAGCCGCGGCCCGGGCCCTGCTGGACGTCCCGGCCAGCCAGACCTATATCCCGAAAGACACCAGGGTCAACAAGGTGGAGGTCTCCAACAGCGGCGAAGCGGTCGTCGACTTCTCGGACGGGTTCCTCGGGGATATCCCGGCCGATCCGGCCCGGCGGACACCTCGCCAGAAGGAAGCGATAAAGGGACGAGTGGCCCAGGTCACCTACACACTCACATCTCTCCGGAATGTGGACGAGGTCAGGGTCCAGTCCGGCGGGATCGGGGTGAGCTCTCCGAAGGACCGGGCGGACTTCTCCGAGCCGGACCGCGTGCCCGCGCCGCCCGGTAGGGGCAGCCGGTACGGGTCGAGGAGCACCGGGGCAAGGTCCCTCCAGCAAAAGCTCGCCGACCTTGGATATCTGCCGGCGAGCGGGGTGGACGGAGTGATCGGCTACCAGACCGAGCAGGCGGTAATGGCCTTCCAGGGGTGGGAGGGCCTGGTCCGCGACGGTGTCGCCGGCCCGGTGACCCGGACCGCTCTCGAAACCGCGAAGCGGCCCCGGCCGAGCGCCCGGCGGCCAAAGCGCCTGATGGAGGTCAGGATCGGCAGGGGTGTCCTGATGCTTGTCCGGGGCGGGCGTGCCGTTCGCACCATCCACATCTCTGCCGGTGCTCCCGGCAACGACACCCCGACCGGGCGTTACGAGGTGTTTCGCAAGGAGTTGATGTCCTGGTCGGTTCCGTTCAGCGCCTGGCTACCGTACGCCTCGTATTTCAACAATGGAATCGCCTTCCACGAGTACCCGGATGTGCCGCCCTTCCCGGCATCGCATGGCTGCGTGAGGGTACCTTCGCCGGAGGCCCCGCTGGTCTACCGCTTCGCCCGGATCGGAACGACCGTGGTCGTCAGGTCCTGAACCTGGTCACCGGTCCGGGCGAGCTGCCTCAGCGGCTTCTCACTTGATGAACATCATCTCCGAGTACTTGGGAAGCGGCCAGAAGCTGTCGGCGACAATCCGTTCCAGTTTGTCGGCAACCACGCGCACCTCGTGCATCGAGGCGAGCTGCCGGTCGCGGGCGTAGATCGCCAATTCCATGCCCTGCTGTTCAAGCCCGTCGGGATAGCCGTTGGCATCCTCAAGCTCCAGCGTCCTCTCGACCAGTTCATCGAAGAGCCCGCGGCTTTCCTTCTCCAGCCGGTCAGCGTCGGCGTCATCGAGCAGGGCCAGATGCCTTGCCACCGCGGGAATGATCTGGGTCCGGGCGATCGTCGCCGCGGTCTCCGCCTCGATATTCGCATTCATCGCGTATTGCTCAACCCAGACTTCGTACCTGGCCTCGAGTTCGCGCTCGTCCAGCACGTTGTACCGGCCGAAGACCTCGATCGTCGACGGTGCGATCACCTCGGGCAGGGCATCCGGGGTGGTCCGGAGATTCTTTAGCCCACGCCGTTCGGCTTCCTGCTGCCACTCGTCCGAGTAGCCGTCGCCGCCGAAGACCACCTGCCTGTTCTCGATGTAGGAATCGGTCACGACATTGATCACCCGGGCTGCGAGATCCTCGCCCTCGGCGGTTTCGAGCCGGCCGGCGAGGTCGTCGATCGCCTCGGCCACGATCGTGTTCAGGACGGTGTTGATAAATGCGACCGACATGCTTGACCCGGGCGCGCGGAACTCGAACTTGTTGCCGGTGAAGGCAAAGGGGGAGGTGCGGTTCCGGTCGCCACCGTCGAGTGGCAGGTCCGGCAGCACCTCGGCCCCGAGGTCGAGCACCTCATCCGGCGTGTGGGGATCTCCCTCGCCGGCCGCCATGGTTTCGAACACTTTCTCCAGTTCGCCACCGAGGAAGATCGAAATGATCGCCGGCGGGGCTTCGTTGGCACCAAGACGGTGATCCTGGCCGATGTTGGCGACCGTCGCCCGCATCAGTCCCTGATGGCGGTTCACCGCCTCGATCACTGCCGCACAGAAGAACAGGAAGCTCAGGTTTTCGGCCGGGGTGTCGCCTGGATCAAGCAGGTTGTGGCCCGTGTCGGTCCCCATCGACCAGTTGTTGTGCTTGCCCGACCCGTTCACGCCGGCGAAGGGCTTCTCATGGAGCAGACAGACCAGCCCGTACTCGCGAGCTTTCGTCTGCAGGACCTGCATCAGCAACTGCTGGTGGTCGGAACCCACATTTGAGTTCTCGAACATCGGTGCGATCTCGTACTGGGCCGGTGCCACCTCGTTGTGGCGGGTCTTGATCGGCACTCCGAGCCGGCTCAGTTCCGCCTCGCAATCCATCATGTAGGCGAGGACCCGCTCGGGAATCGCTCCGAAATAGTGGTCGTCGAGCTCGTGACCCTTGGCCGGCTTGGCCCCGAAGAGGGTGCGGCCGGTAAGGATCAGGTCCTGGCGGGCGAAGTAGTACTGCTCGTCGATCAGGAAGTACTCCTGCTCGAGCCCCACCGTGGTCACCACCCTTGAGGTTTCCTCGTCGCCGAGCATCTTCAGCGCCTTGACCGCAGATCGTGAAAGGGCATCCATCGAGCGCAGCAGGGGGATCTTCGCGTCCAGTGCCTCGCCGGTCCAGGAGGCGAATGCGGTGGGGATGCAAAGCAGGGTGCCGTTCGGATTGTCCAGCAGGAAGGCGGGACTGGTCGGGTCCCAGGCTGTGTAGCCGCGGGCTTCGAAGGTGGCCCGGATACCGCCGGTGGGGAAGGAGGAAGCATCCGGTTCGCCCTGGATCAGTGCGCTTCCCTTGAACTTGGCAATCGATCCGCCTTCACTGGTCGGCTCGAAGAACGAGTCGTGCTTTTCGGCGGTGAGGCCGGTAAGTGGCTGGAAAACATGTGTGTAATGGGTGGCACCGTTTTCCAGCGCCCAGTCCTTCATCGCGTCGGCAACTGCGTCGGCCAGCTCCACGTCCAGCGCTTCGCCTCGCTCGAGAGTGCCCTGGAGCCGATCGAAAACATCGGCCGGAAGCCGCTCCTTCTGGGTCCTGATCGAGAAGACATTGCTGCCGAAGACGACGTTCTCTTCCTTGGTCAGGTCGGCCGGGGCGACATCGACCCCATTGGCTGTCCATTGGGCAGCAGTCAGGTTCTTCTGGCGAATCGCGGTCATCGGGAGCGGTTCCTCCTGGTGGCAAGATGGATTAGAGGGAAAGCGGGAAGCAGGCTACCGGCGGGCCGACATCTGGTCCCTTGTACCTCAGGACAAGGTTAGTTCAGGTCGATCCTCCCGTGGGACAGGTTCGGCTTTCCCACCGGTGAACGCGGTGTCCGATCGGGGCCATTCTGCATGAATATGTGCAGCAGCTCACGCAATCGTCGTCTAGAACTCATGTTATGGTTCTGCCGATGCGAGGAAACCACCCCCGCAGAAACCCGAGAGAAACGATCACGCCTGCCGGCCTGATTCTGGTCGTCCTCGGCTTCCTGGCTCTTGCCCTGATTCTTCTCGTCCCGGCCAGCGCCGGGGCCCGTTACCTCGACGGGGCCGGCACCGCCTCGCTGGAAGATTCGCCCGTTACGCCACCTCCAGCGGCCGGCCCACCGGTGAAATCGCCCGATGCGAGCAGTTCGGCTTCTACCGGTGGCGGCATTGTCCTGCCCGGGTTTCCGAAAATTTCCAATATCCGCTGCCTGCGCCAATGTGTTTCGGTAAGCCGCGCGACCCGCGGGGCAATCATCGCGATCAGGGGTGACAACCTCGACCGCGTGACCCGGGTCGTCTTCCGTGGCCGCAGCGGGCTGATCCGTTCCCGTTGGCGCAGCCGCAGCCGGGGGGCGATCAGGGTGACGGTTCCGAGGCGCACCATTCGGGGCTATGTCACCGTGGTTGACTCGTCGGGAAACCGCGAGCGCTCGCCACGGGTCCTGCGGATCTACCCGGTGAGCGCGATCCCGGAAGAGGTGTTTCCGGTTCGCGGACCAGTCAGCTTCGGCAGCTCCGGCTCAAGGTTCGGGGCCGGCCGGCCCGGACACACCCATCAGGGCCAGGATGTCTCCGCCGCCTGCGGAACCGGGCTGGTGGCTGTCCGCAGGTCCCGGGTCCTCTACAACCAGTGGGACGGCGGGGCGGGCAACTATGTGGTGCTCCACAACCTTGGCACCAACACGAACTTCGTCTACATGCACATGATCAATCCTTCGCCGCTGCGGGTTGGCCAGGTGGTTGATGCAGGGGCGCCGGTCGGGCGGGTCGGCAATACGGGCCGCTCCTACGGATGCCACCTTCACTTCGAGTACTGGATCGGACCGTGGCAGACCGGCGGCCGTCCGATCGACCCGTTGCCCTTCCTGAGATCGCTGCGCGGCGACTGAGAAAACTTCTCCGGCCTTTCGAATCGTCACCTTCGCGGCGGGGTTGGTAAGTTCAACCGGCCGGAAAGGATGGCCGGCAAGGGAAGATGCCGATCAATCTGCGAAAGACAGCCGGGTTGCTTGCCGCATTCGCCATGCTCGCCATGGCGGGCATGGCCGGCAGCGCCGACGCCGGGCGCAATGCCCGGCCCGGGGTCGCGGTGACGATTGTCGATCCGGGCCAGAAGCCGATGCTGGACCGCGGCCTGCTCAAGGTGAAGGTCCGTTCCGCGCGGAAGGGGTCGGTCCGGGTGCGCGGCTTTTCCGCCACCTACGACGGGCGGGGAGAATTCAAGCCCCTGACCCGTGTCGCCTGGCCCAGGTTCAGGAAGGCCGGTCAATCGCGGATAGTGAACCTCAGGCTGACCGCAGCCGGCCGCAGCCAGGTTGCCGGTTGCGAAGACCGGGACATCGAGGTCAAGGCCGGGGCAACCAAAAGCCGTCGCCGGGCCATGATCCGCCAGACCGCCGACTGCCGCCCGGGTAACGTCGACATGTCGAGGTCCGCCGACTGCAACTTCATCGCCGCCCAGGATTCCTCCGTCTGCATGTCCCCCTTCCCCGACAACTACTACACGATTGCGGACCCGCAGACCGAAACCGGGCGAAGGATCAACTTCACCGAAGCGGCCATGCCGGCCAACAGCTCAGGTGTCCCCATCGACCCGGCGCCCTACCGGTCCAGTGACGGATTCAGTCAGGGGCAGACCATTTCCGTTCGTGTGCCCGGACTCGACAATCCGGCCGCCCTGGCCCAGACCAGCCCGGTCGGGCTGGCCGACCCGTCCCGGTACCTGGACGCCGAAGCCCCGGTGGTTGTGCTTGACGCAAGAACCCGCGAGCGCCAGCCGATCTGGGTCGAGATCGATTCCAACGCCACCACAGCGGCAGCAACCAATCTTCTGATCCACCCGATGGTGAACTTCGATCCGGCAACCAGGTACATCGTTGTCCTGCGGAACCTCAGAAATGCAGCCGGAACCCCGCTGAAAGCCCCGGCCGGATTTCGTTACTACCGGGATCTCCTGCCGACCAGCAACGCGAGGATTCGAGGTCGGTACTCGTTTTACGAAGACATCTTCAAGCGACTGCGGAATGCTGGCATCAAACGGGCCGGCCTTTACCTCGCCTGGGATTTCACCACCGCAAGCGACGAGAACAACAGTCGGCGGGCCCTCTCGATCAGGGATCGTGCCTTTGCGGCCCTCGGTGACACCGATCTGGCGGACCGGGTTGTGAGCGGCGATGCCCCGGCGTTCGAGGTCACCTCGCTTGAGATCAACCCCAACACCGAGATTTCACGCCGGATCAAGGGAACCTTTGAAGTCCCCTGCTTCCTCAACCATCCCGCTTCGGCCAACGAATGCCAGAGCGGGGCCAGCTTTGACCTTGGCCAGGACGGGCTGCCCCGGCAGCACGGTGTCTACAACGCGAAGTTCGAATGCGTGGTCCCGAAAGCGGTGATCGACCCCGAGGAGATCCAGGAATCCGAGCGGCCCGATCAGGCGCTGCAGGGCCGGGCGATGGTCTATGGCCACGGCCTGATGGGCTCGATCGCCGGCGAGATCGCCGCGGGTGCCCAGCGGCGGATGGCCGCCCGTGGTTTCACGAGCTGCGGCACCGACGAGATCGGGATGGCGACCGAGGACATCGTCACGGTGGCCGGGGCCGATACCAACCCGGAACAGCTGCCCGACAGCGAGAAGAACGACACGGTCCCGGAAAGCTCGACCCTGGAGCCAGTCATCAAGACCGGCCCGAACGTCCGGGCCTGGTACCGGGGGATCAGCCAGGGGGGGATCATGGGCGGCGCCCTGATGGCGCTCGCACCGGATTTCGACAAGGGCTCGCTCGGGGTGGCGGCAATGAACTACTCGGTTCTGCTCACCCGTTCCGGTGCCTGGGATACGTATTCCGCGTTTTTCAACCCGGCCTACACGAATCAGGTTGAAAGGCCCCTGTCCCTGAGCATCGTCCAGATGCTCTGGGACCGCGGCGAGCCGAACGGATATGCCCACCGGATGACCACGGACCCGCTGCCCGGCACACCGCCCCACCAGGTCCTCTTCGATCTTGCCTTTGGTGACCACCTGGTCACCAATTGGCAGTCGAACGTGGAAGCGCGGACGGTCGGTGCCCGGGCGTTGGCACCCTTCGTCGCCGATGGCCGCTGGCCCGGCGTCGACGGCGATTGGGGAATCGACCCGGTTGAGAGCTGGCCCTATGACGGCTCGGTGGTCGCCTACTGGGACAGCGGGCCGCTTCGTCCGGGTTCCGGCCCCGGTGACGAAATCGGCACCGATCCGCCCCCGGTCACCAACACGGCCCCGGTATCCGGGGAAGATCCGCATGAATTCCCCCGTGTTTCCGACACCGCCGTCGAAATGATTGACGGCTTCCTCAGGAACGGTGGCGTGGTCACCAATCCCTGTGCCCCCGGCCCCTGCCTCGCCGGCGGCTGGACCGGCCCCTGACGTACGGCGTTTACGCCGCCAGCTCAGGTAGCATGCCCGCACAGGAAGGAGGCTTCTTTGGTGGGGAGAATCACCGGGTAGCTGAGATTGACGACCGCCAATCAAGCAAAACCAAGCCGTGTCAACCGCGGACGGAGTTCAACGGTGCTCAGAGTGGTGACTCTGGGCGCGCTTGTTGTTGCCATCGTTTTCGTCGCATCCCTTGTTTTCAAGGGTGATTCCGGATACCGCTACAAGTTCGACTTCCAGTCCGCGAGTGGTGTCGTCTCGGGCAACTTCGTCATGGTCGGTGGTTCACCGATCGGCAAGGTGAGCTCGGTTGAGCTGACCCCGGACAACCGGGTGCAGATGGAAGTCGAGGTCGACCGGGAACTCCACGAAGGCACGGCGGCCGTGATCCGCAAGAGCTCGCTCTCGTCTCTCCACAATCACTACATCTCGATCACGCCCGGCCCTGACAACGCCCCGGTCGTACCGGAAGACCATTCATTCGGTGAAGGCGCTACCGCAACCGCGGTCGAGCTCGACCAGTTTTTCGACACCTTTGACGAGAGGACCCGCAAGGGCTGGTCCAACTGGATCCAGGGCGTCGCCGCGATCTACGCCGGCGCCGGAGCGGAAGGCGCCAACAAGACCTTCAAGTACAGCGGGGCATCCTTCTCCAGCACTCAGCGGCTGATGGCCGAACTGGCCGACCAGGACACCCACCTCGACCGGTTTGTCGGCAACACCTCCCGGTTCGTCACCAACCTGGCCGAGGTCGCTCCGCAGCTGACCGAGCTGGTCAGCAACACGAATATCGCGCTCGGAAAGATCGCCGAGAACAATCAGTCCCTGGCCCTGGCCCTGGATGAACTGCCGCCGACTCTCCGGCAGGGGAACACCACCTTTGCCAACCTGCGGGCCGCGCTCGACGATGTCGAGCCGATGGTGAGAGCTTCTGGCCGGGCCGCAGACGCAGGGCTCGCGAGCTACCTGAAGAACGACCTGCGGCCGGTTCTGAAGCGGGCCCGCCCGGTCTTCAATGACCTCGCGATCGCGGCGGGCCGGCCCGGTCCGAACAACGACACTTCCGACCTGCTCTCCCAGTTGATTCCTCTTCACCCCCGGGCCGAACCGGCGGTCAACGCCGTTGTGAGGGCACTTGACGCCAACCAGGATGAAGTCTCGGAGATGCGTGCCTACGCCCCGGATATCTTCGGGACCTGGGCCAAGCTGGGAGGCCTGCTCGCAAGTTACGACGCCAACGGCCCTTACGCCAAGGTCGTCCCGACGTCGACCGGCGTTTTCCAGCTGAACGGGACTGCGATCCAGCCGGCCGACACCACGGTCTACGGCGGGCTTGATGTGGTCACCGGGATCAACCGCTGTCCCGGTGGTTCGGTCCAGCCGATAGCCGGATCCAATCCCTTCCTCGACAACGGCAACCTGACCGGCAAATGCAATCCGGGGCAGGTGCCGTGATGCGCCGGCGAATCATCACCGCCGTCCTGGTCATCCTCGCGATTGTCGCTGTCGTATTGCTGGTCAGGAGCTGCAACGACAACAGCGATGCCTATGAAGTGAGAGCAGTGTTCGACAACGGCGCGTTTGTCGTGCCGGGAATCGACGTCCGGGTTGCCGGCGCGAACGTCGGCAGCGTCAGCTCGGTTGATGTCTCTCGCCCGGGCGAGGAAACCGGCACCGAGATCCCCGGCAAGGCGATCGTGGTGATGGATATCACCGACAAGGGGTTCCAGGACTGGCGTGACGACGCTTCCTGCATTATCCGGCCGCAGTCGCTGATCGGAGAGAAATTTCTCGATTGCCAGGTTACCCAGCCCCGTCCTGCCGGATCCGAGCCGCCGCCTCCGCTGGAGCAGATCCCCGGGGGCGAGCCCGGGGCAGGGCAGTACCTGCTGCCGATCCAGAACAACGCCCAGTCCGTTGACCTCGATCTGATCAACAACATCTACCGGCTGCCCTACGCGCAGCGCTTCCGGATCATCCTCAACGAACTCGGGGCGGGGCTCGCGACTCGCGGCGAAGACCTGCGTGAAACGGTTGAGCGGGCCAATCCGGCGCTGCTCCAGGTCAACAAGGTGCTGGCCATCCTCGCCTCGGAGAACAAGCGCCTCGCCGATCTGGCGAAGAACGGCGAGAAGAACATGTCCGCCCTCGCCCGGAAGCGGACGAATATGGTCGGTTTCTTCCGCAACGCCGGCTACACGGCGGAGGCCACGGCCGAGCGCGGAGAAGATCTGCAGCAGAACCTGAAGAACCTGCCGGAGACCTTGCGTCAACTGCGGGCCGACTTCAATGCGCTCGGGACTTTCGCGGACAACGCGATCCCGGTTTTCACCTATCTGAAGCCGGCCGCCGCCGACATCAGCGAGGTGCAGACCAAGCTTGGCCCCTTCGCCGAAGCCGGGCGGATCTCGATAACCAGCCTGGGCCGGGCAACGAGGACGGCCGGTCCGGATCTCGTTGCTTCCCGTCCGATCATCCGCAAGCTCGGCAACGTCTCCCGCGAGGCCTACTCGCCGGCTTCAAACCTCGCGTTCTTCCTCAAGTCAATGGATGATGGCGGCGGGTTTGACAACCTGATGCGGGTCATCTACAACACTTCATCGCTGCTCAACGGCTACGACCAGTACGGCCACTATCAGCGCACCAACCTGATCGTGACTGGCTGCTCTACATACGCGGACCTGACCCTGGGTGGCTGTTCCGGCCAGTGGCGGAAGCCGGGCGATGTGGTTCCGCTGGCAACGTCACTCGGTGACCTCGGGATACTTGACGAGCTCGACGACGGACTGACCGGACCCTCCGGAGCAACCGGGGAAACCCTCACTCCGACCGGGGAAACCGGCGTGACTGGGGTGACTCTCCCGACCGGGGAGACCGGCGCCACCGGTGAAACCGGTCCGACGGACGAGACCGGCGACGGTCAGACCACACCGCTCGGGCCGACCGGCAACGCCGGCAGCCTCGGCTTCGAAAACGCCCAGGGCCGAAGCCGTTCGGGTGCCACCGGTTCGGCCGGTCGCATGAAAATCCTCGAATACCTGCTCGGGCCATGAAGCGACGTCGATCAAGAATCTCGGCGAGCCCGGTTCTGGTCGGGGCGATTACCGCGGTGATCGCTGTGGTAAGTGTCTTTTTCTCGTACAACGCGAACAAGGGGCTGCCGTTCGTCCCGACCTACCAGATCAGCGCCGAACTCCCTTCGGCGGCTTCGCTGGTCTCCGGCAACGAGGTGCGGATCGCCGGGGTGCGGATCGGCGTGGTTGACAGCGTCAATGCGAAACAGCTGGAGGACGGCCGCTCGATCGCGGTCGCATCGCTGAAGCTCGACAAGAGCGTTCAGCCGATCCCGGATGATTCGACTGTTCTCGTCCGCCAGCGTTCCGCGATGGGCCTCAAATATCTGCTGCTGACTCCAGGCAGGTCGGACAAGGGCCTGGCCCCCGGCGGCACCCTGCCGGAATCGCAGGCTGAGGAACCGGTCGACATGGACCAGTGGTTCAACATGTTCCAGGAGCCGGTACGCAAGGCAAT
>JBGAOF010000041.1:0-12825 GCA_044221915.1 Solirubrobacterales bacterium | reverse complement strand
GGCGGCAGCGGTTCGGCGGCGAAGGTTTCGCTTTGCCACAGCAATCGCCCGGCAGAAATGCCGTCGGGTTGGCTGGCCACGTCCAGAACGATGGGAAAAAAGCCGCGACCGAGAGTGATCGGAGCACTCCAACCGTCGTCATTGGAAAACCGCCGTGCCCCGCGAGGTCTTCGTTTCCCCGGACAGGCGACGGTCAGCATGGGAGAATCGTCCGCTTCCGATCGGTGAGGGCCAGACGATTTCGCAGCCTCTGGTGGTGGCCATCATGTGTGAACTGCTGTCGCCCGGGCCGGGGGACCTGGTCCTTGATGTGGGCGGTGGCTCCGGATATC
Organism: Solirubrobacterales bacterium; assembly: GCA_044221915.1. Lineage (GTDB taxonomy): Bacteria > Actinomycetota > Thermoleophilia > Solirubrobacterales > 70-9 > 67-14. Next base: position 12,493 of record JBGAOF010000041.1, on the reverse strand, counting down.
ACGCAGCGGTGCTCGCGCAGTTGGCCGGCCGGGTCATTTCGATCGAGCGGCAGCCCAGCCTGGTCGCGGCGGCGAGGCGGGCATTGGCCGCGGCCGGGATAGAGAACGTGGAGATGGTGGAGGCTGACGGTTCGCTTGGCTGGCCGGCGCAGGCACCATACGACCGGATCAACGTTGCTGCTGCGGCGCGGGATCACGTGCCGCAGGCTCTCCTGGACCAGCTGGCGGAAGGTGGCCGGCTGGTGGTCCCGGTCGGGCAGAGGCATCAGCGACTCGAGCTCTGGCGCCGGACCCAGGGCGAACTGACCCGCAAGCGGCTCGGGGCGGTCGCGTTCGTTCCGCTGGTTGAGAACGGCGACTGACCTTCCGGGTCTGTGGCGGGCCAGTCTTGTCCCGGCCCCGTGCTCAGGCCATCCGGGCAGTGCCGGCTATCAACTCGGAGACCTCGACTGGCACCTCAAGCTGCGGGCAATGCCCCACCCCTTCAAGCTCGATGTAATCGGCATTCGGCAGCCATTCGCCGCGAAACCGGACCGCCGTTTCCGGCCAGCGAAGCAACCTGTCTCTGGTGCCCCAGACAAATCGGACCGGGCAGGCGATCCGGGCTGCATCCAGGCTGAAGCCCTCACGCCGGGCAACCTCAACCATCGGCAGGGCAGCAGCGCAGCTGGCGGCACCGACGATCTGGTGGGCCACCAGATCGGGTGTGATGAGCCGGTCGTCTTCGACGATGAACCGGGTCGCCTGCCGTCGACCCTCCGGCGTGGAGGCGATCCGGTCGGCGAAGGGGGCGGCCCGCCGGACGAGTTCCTGCTGGGTGACGAAGTAGTCAAGAGCGTGCTCGTCCTGGAATGCGGCAGACCAGCCACCGGCCGGGGCGAGGCCGGTGACGCTGCGCGCGCGGCCTCGGGCGGCAAGCTGCAGGGCGATGAAACCGCCGAGCGAATTCCCGGCCAGGTGCGCCGATTCGATGCCTTCCCGGTTCATCGTCGCTTCTACCCCTTCGGGCATGCTTTCGACCGTGATGTCGTTGCCCAAGGGGGGTCCCCCGGCGTGCCCCGGCAGGGTGAGGGCCAGCACATCGAAGGACTTCTCGAGCCTGGGGATGACCAGATCCCAGGATCGCCAAGTGTCGGTGAAGCCGTGGATCAGGACCAGTGGAGGCCCGGAGCCGCCACGGTGAAACGGGGTGAATTCCGCGGGCACGCCGAAACTATCCCACGCCGGTGCCGACATCGGTTTGCGACCGGAAGCCGTCCCTTGCCGGGACGGCGGTGAAATGCCCGACGCAGGGACTGCTAAAACCCATGCTCAATGTCCAGGGAACAGCCAGCGACGGTTTCGCGCCGGGTTCATGACGTTCTCCGCCAGCGGATCCTCGCCGGGGAACTGGAGCCTGGTGGCCGGATTCCTTCCGAGCGCCTCCTTGCGGAGGAATTCCAGGTCAACCGTCACGCGGTCCGGGAGGCACTGAAAAGGCTCGAACAGGCAGGGCTGATCCGGATCACCCACGGCGGCGCGACCCGGGTGCTGGACTGGCGTGACAGTGGCGGCCTGGAGATCCTGCTTGATCTCGGTGGGAATGATCTCGACCCGCCGGCCGAACTGGTCCGGTCGATCCTTGAGATGAGGGCGTCGGTCGGGATTGACGCGGCCCGGCTCTGTGCGGACAGGGCGGATGTGGAAGCAAGAGAGCTGGTGGCCGGGCTGGCCGAGCAGGCGGCCGGACTGGTTGATAGTGGCGATCCGGGGCAGCTCGACCGGGCCTACGCCGAATTCTGGTCTGCGATAGTCGCCGGCTCCGGCAACATCGCCTATCGGCTTTCGCTCAACTCGCTGCAGGAGGCGATGGTGGCCATGGCCGATGTCGCGGAACTGGTTCGGCCGGACGACGCGAAGGCGATCACCGGCCTCGGCCGTTCGATCGGGGCCGGGGAACCGGAAAAAGCGGCAGCTCTCGCAGGTGCCCTGCTGCTAGGGGACGCCGCCCGCGCCGGCTGAGCCAGCGGAGTTTCGACCTCCGGGGCTTGAGGCAATCCCCGCCAACTGGTATAACCAGTTGTGATGGGCGACCTTATCCTCTACGCGATCCCCTTCTTTCTTCTGGCCATGGGCCTCGAATACCTGATCTTGAGGCATGCGGCAGGCGACCATGCCCGGAACGACCCGGAAGTCCCGGTCGGCTTTGATCTGAAGGACACGGGCACCAGCCTCACCATGGGGCTTGGCAACCTGTTCATCGAGGGATTCTGGAAGCTGGTCGTGCTGGTTGTCTACGCCGGCCTCTACACGATCAGTCCGGTTCATCTTTCACCCTCGGACTGGTGGTCCTGGGTGCTGCTGTTCTTCGCCGATGATCTGGCCTTCTACTGGTTTCACAGGAGTCATCACCGGATCCGGATCTTCTGGGCGATGCATGTGGTCCACCATTCATCCGAGCACTTCAACCTCTCGACCGCCCTCCGCCAGAGCTGGACACCCTTCACTTCGATCTTCTTCTGGATGCCCTCGGCGCTCTTCTTCCCGCCCTGGATGGTCTTCCTTGCCATGTCATGGAGCCTGCTCTACCAGTTTCTGCTTCACACCGAAGCGGTGGACAGGCTGCCACGGCCGATCGAGTTCATCTTCAACACACCCAGCCACCATCGTGTCCACCACGCGTCGCAGGAGCAATACCTTGACAAGAACTACGGCGGCATCCTGATCATCTGGGATCGCATCTTCGGGACTTTCGAACCGGAGGACGAACGGGCCCGCTACGGCCTGACCACGAACATCCACACTCACAATCCGGTCAAGGTCGCCTACGGGGAGTACGTCAACATCTGGCATGACCTCAGGGCTGCCGGGGGCTGGCGGGACCGCCTGGGACTTCTGTTCAAGGGGCCGGGCTGGCAGCCCGGAAAAAGCAGCGGCTCAGGTCTCGTCCCGGCGGAAACAGGTGACGAGGTGGGTGTTGACCAGGCCGATCGCCTCCATCAGGGCGTACATGTTGGTCGGCCCGACGAACTTGAAGCCCCGCCGGTGTAGCTCCCCGGCCAAGGCAGCTGATTCAGCCGACCGGGTCGGCACATCGGCCTGAACGACCGGCTCCGGTGAGGTTCCCGGTGCGAACCCCTCAACCAGGGCCTCCAGCCCGCCTTCCTGGCGCAGCGAGATCGTTGCCGCTGCATTTGTGCGGGTCGCTTCGATCTTGGCGCGGGAGCGGACAATCTCCTGGTTCTCCATCAGGGACGCGATGTCCCGGTCGCTCAGGCCGGCACAGTATTCGGGGTCGAAGTCACGGAAGGCCTCGCGGAAGGCCGGGCGCTTGCCGAGAATGGTCGCCCAGCTGAGCCCGGCCTGAAAGGCCTCCAGCGAGAGACGCTCGAACATCGCTGCCTCGCCCTCGACCGGGGTTCCCCATTCCAGGTCGTGGTATTCGCGCATCATCTCGCTGCCACCGGCCCATTCGCAGCGGACGACACAGTCTTCGTCGGGCTTGCTCACCGTCCCATTGTCCCAGCCCGGGGGATAGGTTGGACAGGTGCGAATCCGTCCGCTCATAGCGATCGCCCTGGCCGGTTTGCTTCTCGCCAGCGGCTCCGCCGACGCCGCGCTGACCCGGCAGGTATTCGGCCACTCTGCCGACGGCCGGACCCTGGTCGCCTGGCGTCAGGGCGATCCGGTGGCCGGGCTCAGGGTTCTCGTGGTCGGCTCCATTCACGGCGACGAACGCCAGGGAATGCGGGTGGTCTCCAGGCTGCGCCAGAATCTGGCCGGGCGAAGCGGGCCCAGGGACATCGCGCTCTGGACGGTGAAGACAGCCAACCCGGACGGGACCGCGGCGAACACGAGGAGGAATGCGCGCCGGGTTGACCTCAACCGGAACTTCCCCTATCGCTGGGACGGCAGCCTTGACGGCGGCTACAACTCGGGGCCGCGGCCGGCCTCCGAGCCTGAGACCAGGGCGATGATCAGGCTGGCCCGGCGGCTTCGCTTTGATCTCGCGATCTGGTACCACCAGCCTTGGGGCAGGACGCTCCTGCCATGCAACCGGGACCGGCGATGGGCCCTGGTCTACGCCCGGCTTTCCGCTCTCCCCGGCGACCGCGGTTGTGATCGCGGCTACTACCCGGGCAGCGCGATCAACTGGCAGCATCATCGGCTCGGTACCACCGCCTTCGTCGTTGAACTCGGCCCCGGGGTCCAAACCGGGCCGACGATCAGACGTCACGCCCGGGCAATGGTCGGCCTGGCTCGACGGATGAACCGGGCCGGCCGTTCAGGAGGCTTCGCCGTCGACGCCTCGTGAAACCTCATTGCTCGGTTTTCCGGCGAGGTCCCGGACCGAGCGGTAGGCCATGTCAATTGCGGAATCAGCGTAGGCGCGGGGCGCCGAATCGGTGTTGGCGACTGCGATCCGTCCCCATTTCTGGCGGGCGACATGGCTCGGCAGCTCACCGTCGGGCCAGAACTTGTCCCAGGGCAGCCCATACTCGTAGGCGTAGCCGTGTGCCCAGCGGTTCACGGTGATCGCCTCGATGTCCGCGGCCGGATCGAAGCCACCCGGGCCAAGTGCCCGGCCAAGCTGATCGCGGATCGAGCGTTCCATGTCGCGGAATGAGGTGGTCATCAGTTCCGCCCGCCCGGCCCGTCCCTGGTCGCGTGGCGACAGACCAGGCTTGCAGACCGCCTTTGACAGGTGCAGGACGGTCGGATCCCCCGGCTTGTCGGGGAACTTGTATTCACCCATGCTGACCGGGAAGTCAAGGCCCGCGGCGGCCCAGTACATGGTCGGGTATTCGATCTGGGCGGTTTTCAGCCGTTTGAACGCCTCCCAGTTACGGATCTGGACGCTGGTGTAGACGATCGCCAGCTTGCCCGCATCCTGGAGTGCTTCCCGCTGTCTGCGGGAGATCTCGTCGGTCAGGTAGGGGATCATCTGGTTGTAGCAGGCGAGCACCACATGCCCGCCCTTGACCGATCGCAGCTTGCCGTCGTGGCGGTAGTCCACCTGGACCTCGCTGGCGGAGTCCGGGTTTCCGAGATGGGCAACCTTGACCACTGGTGCATTCAGCCTGACACGGACCCGGTTGCTGTCCGAATCGAGCTGGTCGTAGCGGAGATCCGTGGTCGGGATGGTTTGCATTCCCTGGCCCGGAAAGGCCGGCGGGATCAGCTTGCGGACCAGCGAAAGGGCAACCCCGCCGTTGCCCTCGGGGAAATGGTAGATGTAGTCGTCCTCGGAGAAATAGGTCTTCAGGCCGGTCGGGGCAAGGCGACGGTCCGGTTTTTCCCAGTTGATGTTGAGGCCGCCGAAGCCGGGGAATTCGATTGAGGCATCGAGGGCGCCGACCGCGTCCGCGCCGTAACCCCAGTTTCCGTTGGGCATGGTCTGGAGGAACTTGAGCGCATCCGGGTGGGCTTTCACGTACTGCTCGAGGTACTGCATGTAGGTGATCTCGGCCAGCCGGTCCTTGATTTCGGTGTCGGACATACCCGGCATCCAGTCTTCGGGCTTGTCAATGATCCTGTGGAGATCGATCTTCGCCTGCGGGGCCATCGGGGCATCCTTGAGGACCTGATCGAATCCGGCACCTTCCTTGAAGGTCGTCATGTGGTCGCGGCCCCAGGTCTCCTCGTCGAAGAAGATCGAGCTGCCGAGGCCGTTTCTGGCCCGGAAATCGGAGTCGTAGTAACGGTTGAACCGTTCCAGCTTGATGTCGAGGTCCTCAAGCATCGCCTTTGCCGGGCGGCTGAAGGCCGAAGGCGAATCGAGTGACTGGGAGCCCCCGTAGCCGACCAGCCGGTGCCCGTCTGATTCGAACTGGTTTCGCCGGGCGTGGCCGCCGACGTCATCCATCGCGTCGAGGATCAGGATACGGGCGTTCTGGCCGAATTCCTGCTGGTAAAAGCGGGCCGCGGCCAGTCCGCTGATGCCGCCGCCGACGACGACCAGGTCATAGCTTTCACCGGTGCTTTCCGGGTCGCCGGCATCCTTGAAGAAGGTGCCGTCCCGGAGGCTGTGCGGCACCACCCGCGCGACATCCGTGTTGCCCCGCATACCGGTCAGGGAGGGTGGGTAGGTCGCGGCGGTACCACCGCTGTCTTTGTCGCCGCCTCCGGAGGGGCCGCAGCCCACCGCTCCGAGAGCCAGGATCCCCGCGCCCGCCGCCATTCCGTCGAGAAAGTCACGGCGGGTGATCGGCCGGTTCATTCCGAGTTCGTCGTCAGATCTGCCCATCGTTTCCTCCTCCTCGCGAGGCGAATGCCCGCCCCGCTGTCCCGATCGCGGCGAGACTACCACCGCCCCGGGGCGGCCTGTCTCATGACCTCGGACCAGGCCAACCGGCAGGCCGGTCAGGCAGACAGGCGACGCCAGGCGAAACCTCGCTTCGGCCCCCGGCCTGGACGGAGAGGCGCTCTCGGCTCCGCTCTCCCCAAGGGTTTCGAAAGCCGGAAGTTGCCCTTCCGCGGCGGTAGGATGGCCGGCATGCGATCCCGTTCCGCTTCGTTTCTCGTGCTGGTCGTTGCCTTGCTCGGGATGGCGGCCGGGGTCGCAGGTGCCGCGTCCACGGGAGCAGGTGCCGCTTCCACGGGAGCATCCGGCTGCCCGGCCGGGATCACCTGCGAGAGCATCGATGTGCCGCTCGACTGGAGTGGCAGGAAGCCGGGCAAGCTGAAACTCAGGGTGAACGTGAGCGAGGGGGATGGTCCCGTCCTGCTCTTTCTCGCAGGTGGTCCCGGACAATCGATGGTGAGCGGAACCGACTACGTGAAGCGCTGGTTCGACAGGCTGGCGCCGTCATATCGGATCGCGGTGATCGACCAGAGGGGTACCGGGCCGACCGCGATCAGGTGCCGGAAGCTTCAGCGGTTGCCGCTCACCGATCTGACCGTTCGCCCGCGGCCGGCGGTGAGGGCATGCGGCAGGCAGCTCGGCTTCAGGCGGAACTTCTATTCGACCGCATCAACTGTCCGTGACATGGAAGCGATCCGCAAGGCGCTCGGCCTTGACAAGTGGGCCTTGATGGGCACCTCATACGGGACCTATGTCGCCGAGCGGTACGCGCGGGCTTTCCCCGGCCGGGTCAGCCGGTTGATTCTCGATTCGGTCGTGCCGCAGGAGGACGTTGATCCGTTCTTCCGGGTTCACATGCGCCGGGCGGCGAAGGTGCTGCGCCGGGAATGCGGCCAGGGCCGGTGCGGTTTCCGGGGTGACCCGGCTGCCGGTCTTGCCAGGCTCGTCAGGATGCCGCCGCGGGGTCGCGTCGATGGCCCGGCGCTGCTCGACTGGATCACCACGATCTTCAGTTTCCTCCCGCAGGAGATACCTGTCTTCGGGAAGGCGATTCACCTGGCGGCGGGCGGCGACTACCGGCCACTCAATCGCGTCGCCGACCGGGCGGTGAAGCTGGCCGCACCGGTCCCGGCCCGCTCTTTGTCCTGGGGGCTGCATGCCGCGACTCTGTGCTCCGACATGGGGTTCCCGTTTTCGATCGGCCAGGGGAACCGACGGACCCGGACTGCCGCATCGGCCCGTTATCTGGCCCGCTTGCCCGGCAGGAGCTTCTGGCCTTTCGACCGGGCCACCGCGCTCGGTAACGGCATCATCCAGTTCTGCTTCGACTGGCAGCGGACCAAGGTGGTGCCACCGCCCAGGCCCGGGCGGATCACCGCCCCGGTCCTCTTCCTGGCCGGCGAGTATGACCTTTCCACTCCGGTCGAGTACGCGAGAAGGGAGCTCCGCCGGGCCCCCAGGGGTCTTCTCGTGGTAGTTCCGGAACTCGGCCACGGTGTCGCTTTCCAGGCAAGCTGCTCGCTGGAAGCCGTCTCACGGTTTCTCGGTGGCCGGCTGAAACGGGACCCCTGCCGCCAACCCCGAGCCGAAACGGGCAGCTGACCGCTCGCATCCACCAGCAGCGGCCCTCTGACCGCTCGCATCCACCAGCAGCGGCCCCCGCCACTATCGAGAGCCGAATTGTCGGCAAATAGGTCTGAGAAATCGGCTCTCGGTGAAAGGCGACCTTGATGCGCTTCGGGCTGTCACCCGGGCTCCGGAGCGTGTGGCCTCCGCCTGACCCTGGGTTTCGGGGCTCTCGTCTCGTCTCAGGCGCCTGTGGCCGCGGTTTCACCTTCGGATTCAGTCGGTCCGTCGGCGGGGTCGGTTTCCGGGGGGTTGGCTGAGCGGTCGGATTCGGCGATCACCTCGTCCGGGGCCTCGTCCTTGGGGATGAAGCCCGACTTCATGCCGAAATAGACCGCCTGCGGATGATGAGCGATTATCGCGACCGTGGACTGTTCCGGCATCACCGCGTAACCGCCCGAGAGGTACATGCCGATCTCGCCCAGGTCGAGCAGCTCCCAGACCTTCTCGTGCTCGGACTGGTCCGGACAGGCGGGGTAACCCCAGGAGTAGCGGCGGCCCTGGCTTGACTTGATGCCCAGGTCCTGACGCACCTTGTAGTGAAGCCATTCGGCCATGCCCTCGGCCGACTGGACACTGAGACCGTGGGTGAAAAGCTGCTCGGCGAACTCACCCTCCTCGTGAAGGCGGTCCATCAGCTCGGTTGCTTCGGGGCCGACCGTGACTCCCTGCAGGGCGACCACGTCACGGATGCCCTCATCGTTCAGGGGCCGGTAAAAGTCGGCCAGGCAGATCCGGTCATGTTTCGGCTGGCGGGGGAAGACCAGGCGGTTGATCTCCCTGTCCTGATTCTCCGGGTCGAAGACGACCAGCTCGTTGCCGTCCGCGTTGCAAGGGAAATAGCCGAGCCGGGCGCGAGGGTGGAGGTAGTCCTGTTCGCGCCACATCCGTTCCAGGCGTGGCCGGAAGTCCTCGCTCACCAGCTTCTCCCACTCCTCGCCCTTCACTCCCCGGCCGCCCCAGTGGAGCTTGAAAAGCACATGCAGGTCGAGATGGTTGAAGACCTCGTCGAAGTCAACCGGCATCTCCCGCACGCCCCAGAATGGTGGCTGCGGGACCGGCGCGTCGGTGGCGGCCGGCGAACGGACCGAATCGTCGGTCACCGGCGGCAGGTCTTCCACGATCACCGGCTTGTTGCGGTATTCCTCCGCCTCCTGGCGAAGCCGGCCGATCAGGGCATCCCGGGCATCGCCGTCGATCAGCGCATCCATCGTGTCGAGGCCCTGGAACGCGTCCCGGCAGTAGATGACTCCCGGCGCGTACACCTCGTCCGAATCCTTGCCATGCGGATACAGGGTGCGGCGGCCGAAATCGCGGTTGATCGCGGCGCCCCCGATCAGCACCGGGTACTCGAGCCCACGGGAATGGAGTTCCTGGACCGCGATCGGCATCTGTTTCGAGGTCGAGACCAAAAGGGCGGAAAGGCCGATCGCATCGGCGTCATGCTCGATCGCCGCATCGATGATCGTGTCAACCGGGACCTGCTTGCCAAGGTCGATCACGGTGTAGCCGTTGTTGGTCAGGATGGTGTTGACCAGGGACTTGCCAATGTCATGGACGTCGCCGAAGACAGTGGCGATCACGACCTTGCCCTTGGTGTGGCCGTCAATCCGGTCGAGGTAGTTCTCGAGCCGGGCCACGGCCTTCTTCATGACTTCCGCCGACTGCAGCACAAAAGGCAGGATCAGCTCCCCGGCCCCGAACTTGTCGCCAACCTCCTTCATTGCCGGCAGCAGTACGTCGTTCAGGGTCGGGACGGCGCCGATCTTCTCGACCGACCGGTCGATCCAGTCTTCTACGCCATCCTTCTTGCGCCGCAGGATCATGAAATGGAGCGCTTCCTCCGGCTCCATGCCGAGCATGGCATCTTCGGACTCGTCTTCGGTTTCCTCGCCCTTGTTCTCGAAATGGGCGATGAAGCGTTCCAGGGCGTCCTCGCGGCGATTGAAGACCAGGTCATCGGTCAGTTCACGCTCATCTTCCGGGATTTCGCCGTAAGGCTTGATGTGGTTCGGGTTGACCATCGCCAGGTCAAGTCCGGCCTCGACGCAATGGTGCAGGAAGACCGAGTTCAGCACCGCACGGGCCGGAGGACTCACCCCGAAACTGACGTTGGAGACTCCCAGCGAAGTTTTCACTCCGGGAATCTCCTGCTTGATCCGGCGGATACCCTCGATCGTTTCGATTGCCGACGGTCGCCACTCCTCGTCACCCGTGGTCAGGGTGAAGGTGAGGTCATCGAAGATCAGCGATTCGCGGTCGAGGCCGTGCTCATCGACGACCATCTCGGTGATCCGCCTGGCGATCTCAACCTTGCGGTCGGCGGTCTTGCCCATCCCTTCCTCGTCGATCGTCAGGGCGATCAGGCAGGCCCCGTGGGCCTTGGCCAGCGGCACCACCCGGTCGAGCTTTTCCCGGCCGGCTTCGAGGTTGACCGAGTTAACGATCGCCCGGCCCGGGATCTGCTCCAGCGCAGTCTTAATCACGTCGGGTTCCGTTGAGTCGACCTGAATCGGGGCGGGCTGGGTCAGCGAGATCCGCTTGACCACCTGCCGCATCTGTTCGTCCTCGTCCTGACGTTCGGTCAGGGCTACACAGACATCGAGCACATGGGCGCCACCTTCGACCTGGTCCTCGGCGATCTGGGTGATCGTCTCGTAATCGTCGGCAAGCAGCAGTTCCTTCGCCCGGCGTGAACCCTGGGAGTTGACCCGCTCGCCGACGAGGGTGGGGGCCGGCTCCTGGACCAGAGGGGTTGAAGTCATCATCGAGGAGACCCTGATCTCACCTGGCCCGGGGCGCGGAGTCGGCTTCAGATCCTTCACCCGGCTGGCGATCGCCTCGATGTGTTCGGGGGTGGTGCCGCAGCAGCCACCGACCACACCGACCCCGTACTTTTCGACGAAGTCACCCAGGGTGCTGGCCAGCGGGGCGGGCTTCTCGGGGAAGATCGTCTCGCCATCCGGACCCTGCAGCGGCAGGCCGGCATTGGGTATGCAGTGGACCGGCACGGTCGAGTTCTCACCGAGATAGCGGATGGCGTCACGCATGTCTTCCGGGCCAGTCGAGCAGTTCAGGCCGATCACATTGACCTTCAGCGCCTCCAGGGTGGTCAGTACAGCCTGGATATCGGTGCCTAGCAGCATCTTGCCGCCGTTTGGCAGAAGCGAAACGGAAACCTGGATCGGGACCTCGCGACCGGCCTCCTCAAAGGCGGCCCTTGCTCCGAAGATCGCCGCCTTCACCTCAAGGATGTCCTGGGCGGTCTCGATGATGATCAGGTCGGCGCCGCCCCGGACCAGGCCTCCGGCCTGTTCGGTGAAGACGGTTACCAGCTCGGGGAAGCGGATCTGGCCGAGCGTCGGGTCGTCGGAGGCGGGCAGGTGCCCGGTCGGGCCGATCGAACCGGCCACGAAGCGGTCCGGGCCGGCCGCCTTGCGGGCGATCTCGGCTGCCTTGACGTTGATTTCTTCGGTGTGCTCGGCCAGGCCCCATTCCTCGAGCTTGATCCGCGAGGCCTGGAAGGTGTCGGTTTCGACCACTTCGGCCCCGGCTTCCAGCATCGAGGTGTGGACTCCCTCGATCACGTCGGGGCGGTTCAGGACAAGCGCCTCGTGGCATTTGCCGGCCAGCCCGCCGTAGTCCTCCTGGGTGAGATCGAACATCTCCAGGGTTGCCCCCATGCCGCCGTCGAAAACGACGATGTGGTCGGAAATTGCCTTGAGATAGTCGCGTTCAGCCATCATTCGAGGATATAGGCCGGAAACATCGGACCTTGGTCAGGCGGTGCGCTCCACGAGCGGGCAGGACTGGCAAAGCTCGCCGCCCTCGGTGCGATAGGCGAGGCAGCAGGTGTTGCGGAGGTGATATTCGTCTCCCCAATCGTCTTCTGCCCTTTCCAGCTCAATTGCGAGTCGCGGGTCGGGACAGTCCGGCCCGACGGTCAGATCGGTCAGCTCGAAAGCCAGTTCCGGCCGGTCGAAGGCCTTGCCGGACCAGACCAGCGACTGGGCGAGGCGATCGGCAGCCGCTTTCCACAGGGTTTTCGCGGGCCGCAAGCCCTGCCGGTCCAGCCAGCTCACAGTGGGTTCGAGCAGGGTGGTGAAACCGGACCGGAAATGGCTGGCAAGTACGGTCAGGCCCTGCCCGGCTGGAGGGTCGGCGACCGAGATCCCGCGATCGGATGCGATCCCGGCGGCCCGGAACAGGCCCGCTTCGGCGGCCAGCAGAACATTTTCCGGGCTGAGGTCAGGTAGCTGGCCGGCCGCGACAATGAACGAGCCACCGAGGTCGGCGATCGTCCGGGCGAGGCTTTCCAGCAGCCATTCCGCCCGGATATGGGCGGCAGGCGGCCCGTACATGCCATTGACCCGGTCGAGCAGTCCGGCCTGGGTCCGGCCGTCGACGCTCAGTTCCGAGGCCTGAAACCAGCCCGCTCCGGGGGTTTGCCGGTAGCGGATTGCGATTCCGTAGCCGTCGGCCGAGGCAGCGCCGATCCGGCCAAGGGTCTGCCCGATTTGCTCAAGCGGGCTATCTGTGGGTGCACTCTGCCTCATCGAAATGGCAGCGTACAGGCGTCATTCA
>JBGAOF010000040.1:0-12840 GCA_044221915.1 Solirubrobacterales bacterium | reverse complement strand
GAGGATTCTCCAGGAGCTCCGGCTGCCGGACGAGGTTCCGCTGGTTGTCCAGGTCTCTCGCTGGGACCGCCTCAAGGACCACGGTGGCCTGCTGACCCTTTTCAGCCGTGACCTGGTCAATGCCGAAGCTCACCTTGCCCTGGTCGGCCCCGACAGCGCCGGAGTCGATGATGACCCCGAGGGCGCTGCGGTCTACGGTGAAATCGCGACGAGGTGGGAGCAACTACCCCCCGAAATGCGCCGCAGGATCCATCTGGTCAGCCTGCCGATGGATGATCTTGACGAGAACGCCTTCATGGTCAATGCGATCCAGAGAAGGGCCGATGTGATCGTGCAGAAGAGTCTGGCCGAAGGATTCGGCCTGACTGTCTCGGAAGGGATGTGGAAGTCCCGGGCCATGGTGGCAAGCCGGATCGGTGGGATCCAGGATCAGATCGAGGACGGACGGTCCGGGACCCTGATTGACGACCCGCATGACCTGCCCGCTTTTGCCGGGGCAATCGATTCGCTCCTGGCAGACCCCGCGCTTTCGGCCCGGCTCGGTGACTGTGCCTACGAGCGGGTCCGGTCGGGGCTCCTTTCCGTTCACCGCCTGCTCCGCCACTATGAGCTGATCGAGAGGCTGCTTGACCCTGGCCGGGTTGAAGGCGCCCGCTCTGATTGACTGCCCCGATGCCTGCGATCGAGATTCACGGCCTGACCAAGACCTTTGGCCCGGTCACCGCGGTTGACGGACTCGACCTGACGGTTGATGAGGGGATCTGCCTCGGACTGCTCGGACCCAATGGTGCCGGCAAGTCAACCACCATGAAAATGCTGACCGGACAGGCAATTCCGGATTCGGGGGAGATCAAGGTGCTTGGCTTCGATCTGCCCGCCGAAGCCAAGCAGGCCAGGGCCGCGATGGGCGTGGTTCCACAGCTGGACAACCTCGACATCGACGTAACCGTGGAGGAAAACCTCGCGGTCTTTGCCCGCCTTTACCGGGTTGCCGACGTGGGGTCCGCGGTGGACCGGGCGCTTGAGATCGCCCGCCTGACGGACCGAAGGAAGGACGCCGTAGACAAGCTTTCCGGCGGCATGCGCCGCAGGCTGCTGCTTGCGCGCGGCCTGGTCCATGAACCGAAGTTGCTACTGCTTGATGAGCCGACGGTCGGACTGGATCCCCAGATCCGCACGGAGCTCTGGAGCCTGATCGATGCTCTGCGCTCCGGAGGTACGACGATCCTGATGTCCACCCACTACATCGAGGAAGCCGAGCGGCTTGCCGACGAGGTGGCGATCGTCAATCAAGGCAAGGTGATCGCGCGGGCCACCCCGAAGGAACTGATAGCCGAACATGCCGGGGAGCGCACGGCTGAAATTTATGGCCCGCCGGACCGCCTGGGCGAGCTCAGGCGATCCGCCGAGGAGGCGGGACTGAGGGTCAGGGCGGCCGGACCGGCCGTCGCCATCGTCGCCGCCGAAACGGCCGCGCCGGGGCTGATCCCCCAGGATGCCGTCCATCGGGCGGGATCACTGGAAGACGTTTTCGTAATGCTGACCGGTGAGGAAGCACAGTGAGGCCCGTGCGCCGTCTGGAACCGGCCGTGATTCTTGCGGTGATGGGTCGTGAACTGGCGAACTTCCGAACCTTCTGGAAATCAACCGCCTTCACGAGCACTTTCGAACCCGTCGTCTACCTGCTCGCTTTCGGCCTCGGGCTCGGTTCCACCCTGGTAGCCAATGTGGACGGGATCGAATACGTCCAGTTCGTGGGGACAGGCTTGGTCGCCACCGCGGTGGTTTTTTCCTCCGCGCTGCCCTCACTGTTCGGCACCTTCGTCAAGGAACGTTTTCAGCGAACCTACGATGCCATCCTCGCGGCGCCGGTTGACGTCGAGGAACTTGTCACCGCAGAGATGCTCTGGATCGGACTCCGGTCGGCCGTTTTTGGCTGTTTCCCACTGGTCGTCACGATCTTCTTCGGCCTCGAGCCGGTCCTGACCATGCTGCTCGTCCCGGTCTTTGCATTTGTGACGGCGCTCGCCTTCTCGGCTTTTGGCATCACCATGGCCGCCACGGTTTCAAAAATCGACCAGTTCAACTACGTGACCAGCCTCGTGATCACCCCCTTGTTCCTGGTCGCCGGCACTTTCTTCCCGATTGACCAGCTGCCCCAGGGATTTCAGATTGTGGCCCAGTTCAATCCTCTTTACCAGCTGGTGGAGCTGGTACGCGGGGCCTGTTTCGGCCTTGAAGCGACGGATGCGCTGAGGTTCGCGGGACTGCTTGCGCTCGCTGTCGTGATGTGGCGTCTTGCGATCAACCGCATGACCCGCCGTTTGATCATTTAGCTGCAGTCGCGCGGGTCTTCGCCCGCGCTCCAAGTGAAACCCGCCCCTCCCATTCGAAGTAACTGATGGCTGGGAGGGGCTCTACTGGTTACGCCTCGATGATCTCCGGATCGTAGCCTTGAAAGAGACCGGAGTCCAGAACCCCGGTCAGGCCCTTGATCTCGGCTTCAAGGTTTTCGCCGATCTCCGTAAAGTGGCAATCGAGCAACAGGTTGCCCTGTTCGGTGAGGACCGGGCCATCCTTCCCCGTACCTTTGCGAATAACAGACTCGGTGGCACCAAGCTCCCTCAGCCCGGCAACCGCGACCGCGGCGGCACCGGGCACCACCTCAACCGGCACCGGGAAACCCGAACCGAGGTGCGCCACCCTCTTGGAGCCGTCGATCAGCACCCTTCTCAGGGGGCAGGCAGCAAAAAGCAGCTTCTCGCGAAAGAGCGCTCCGCCCCTGCCCTTGATCAGGTTCCCTTCCGGATCGACCTCATCCGCACCGTCAAACAGCCAGTCCGGGGCCACCTCGGCCAGGTCCGCCTGACGCAGCCCGAGGCCACCGATCGTCAGTCCGGACTCGATCGAGGTAGGGACAAGCCGCAGGTCGGCAAGTTCGCCCCTCCTTACCCGGGCCGCGATCGCACGGACCGCGAGGAATGCCGTGGAGCCCGAACCGGCACCAATGACTTGCCCCGGCTCGGCCAAGGCGGCCACCCGTTCTGCAGCCTTGAACTTGGCTTCGTAGTTGGAAATTGTCGAAGCTTCGAAGGCTTCGAAGTTCACCTCGCGGTGACGGGCAGGCTTCACGAGGCAGAGCCTAGACGATCGGTGAAGAGAGCCAATCCTCCTGGCCAAGCCAAATTCTGTGGGTTCCACGAGTTATGTGAGCATAGTGTTAGGAAATGCTCTATAGTTCGTGATTCTGAAAACCGATACGCCGAGTTTCCGGCACCGCCAGGTCCGGAAAGCGGGGGAACCAGGAATTTGGGGCGAACCCACCCGAAAGGTGAGAGCGCTACTCCCTTAGCGCCAGCCCGTCAGCTAACCCCGCAGGCAGATAAAGGAGATCGGCATCATTCCCCGTACCCCTGACAACCCGAAATCATTCCCGCGCAGCCTTGTACTTGTGCTGGGCGGCATGCTCGCCTGCTTCTACTTGCTCGCGATCGACTCTCCCCCGGGGGCCAAGGCATCCTGTGAAGCTTCCTCATCCAGCGGTGGCCTGACCGTCGGCGCTACCAAGTGCCGCCCGGTCCGCAAGGCCCGGCTTATTCGAGGCAAGGCCTACGCACCTGTCACCGCGCCGGCCCGCGTCAAGCGCGTTATCGACTGGGCAAACCGCATCCGCAACAAGCCGTATGTGTACGGCGGCGGGCACGGCAGCTTTTTCGACAGTGGATACGACTGCTCGGGCTCGGTCAGCTTCGCACTCAGAGGCGGCCGGTTCATCAGTTCGCCGATGGCATCAACCGGATACATGAACTGGAAGCGTCCCGGCAAGGGCCGCTGGATCAGCGTCTACTCGAACCCCGGACATGCCTACATGATCGTGGCCGGCCTCCGCTTCGACACCTCGATGACCCCGGGCGATGGCCCCGGCTGGAGCAAGAGCCTGCGTTCCACCCCGGGCAGCTTTTCGGTCCGGCACCCGACCGGCTACTAGCCGCAGAAGCCATGCAGTAACGCGTCCGGGCCCCCGGGCCGGGACGCAACTTACGCAGGGGAGTCCAAGGGGAGTCTTTCCCACGGAGCCGGGTTGGTAGTTTCCGTAGCCCCTCTCTGCCCTCCCCTCCCCTCCCAGGAGTCCCATGTCCGAGTTTCTCGCCCGTCTCGCCCGCCTCATCACGAGCCACTGGAAGCGCGCCCTCGTTGTCGCCCTGATGGTTGTGTTCGGGATCGGGGTGCTTTCCGGAACAGCGGGCGATCCGCCACCGGAGGATTTTGACGTTCCGGGCACCGAGAGCCAGCAGGCCTATGACCTCTTCAAGCAGCACAGCCCGGCCCTGGCCGGCGTCGATGCCACCATCGTCTTCAACACGCCCGACGGCAAGGTCACCGATGCCGAAAACCGGAAGGCCATTCAGGAATCCCTGAACAACATCAAGGGCCTGGACGACGTGATCAAGGATGCGGTGTCCGATCCCTTTGCGAAGAACTCGGGGGCTATCTCCCGCAACGAACAGATCGCCTTCTCAGACGTCCGGTACGACCTCGAATTCGGCGACGTAACCAAACAGCAGGGCACCGAGCTCGATGACGCGACCGAACCGGCCCGGGCGGCCGGCGTCGAGGTGGCAATGAGGGGGATTGTCGTCGACGCATCGCAGCAGGACCAGGCTCCGGTCGGTGAGCTGATCGGCGTCATCGTTGCGATCGTCCTGCTCTCCCTCCTCTTCCGCTCGGTCGCGGCAATGATTGCCACCCTGATCGGGGCACTGGTCGGCGTGATGGTCGGCCAGATGCTTCTGGTCATCCTCGCCGCCCCACTCGGCCTGCCTGAGTTCGCCTCGACCATCGCGATGATGCTCGGCCTCGGCGCCGGGATCGACTATTCACTGCTGATCCTCGGCCGCTTCCGGGAACAATCTGCGGCTGGGGATTCAACCCGTGATGCCGCCGCCAAGTCCGCCGCGACTGCCGGCTCGTCGGTACTCGCCGCCGGCCTTATCGTGATGGTCGCGATCGCCGGACTGCTGGTGATCGGCATCCCGTTGATCGGCAAGATGGGCATGGGAGCCGCGATCGGCGTGGCCGCGGTGGTGGTCTCCTCCCTGACCGTGCTGCCGATCATGATCGGCGCCCTTCAACGCTGGCTGAGACCGAAGAAACTCGCCCCTGTCCTGCCTTCGCGGACGTTCGGTCGCTGGGGCGAAATCGTCACCGCCCGGCCATGGCTTTCGATCGCGGCCGGCGTCGTGATTCTGTTCGTCTTTGCTTCTCCCCTGACGGAAATGCGCCTCGGCTCCCCTGACGACGGCAACCAGCCCGAAGGCAAGACCCAGCGGGTCGCCTACGACCTGGTGAGCGAAGGCTTCGGCAAGGGCGTCAACGGGCCGTTCTTCATTGCCGTTGACACACCGGATGGTGCCCGGCAGAGCGAGACCGGGCTCGAGAAGCTTGGGGACCAGTTGCGCAAGGTCGATGGTGTGGCCCATGTTTCGCCTGCCCAGCCCAGCGAAGACAACCAGATCGCGACGATCTTTCTGGTCCCCGATACATCTCCCCAGGATGCGGCGACCAGTGACCTGCTGGAACACCTGCGAAACCAGGTCCTGCCCGAGGCGACAGTCGGCACAGACCTCCACGCCTACGTCGGTGGCAACACGGCCAGCTTCGAGGATTTTTCCGACAAGGTCTCCCAGCGACTTCCGGTATTTATCGCGGCGGTGATCGGGCTTTCGGTGCTGCTGCTCATGGCGGCTTTCCGCTCGCTCTGGATCCCGTTGGTCTCGGCCCTCTTCAACCTGCTCTCGGTTGGTGCCGCCTACGGGGTGGTAGTCGCCGTGTTCCAGAAGGGCATCGGTGCAAGCCTGATCGGAGTCGATGCCGGAGTGCCTGTCATGTCGTTCATCCCGGTGATGATCTTTGCGATCCTTTTTGGCCTCTCGATGGACTACAACGTCTTCCTGCTCTCGCGGGTCCACGAGGCCTACAACGAGGGGGACCAGCCCCGGGAAAGTGTCATTCACGGCCTTTCAAGGATCGGCAAGGTCATCCTTTTCGCCGGGTTGATCATGGCCTCGGTCTTTCTCGCTTTCGTAACCCAGACCGACGTGACCGCGAAGATGATCGGCCTCGGCCTCGGGCTGGCGATCCTCATCGATGTCCTGTTTGTTCGCCTGGTGATTGCGCCGGCGGTAGTCTCGCTGCTCGGCGACAGGGCCTGGTGGCTTCCGGGCTGGCTCGACCGGCTGCTGCCGAACGTCTCGCTTGAGGGCCACCTCGTTGAAAACCTCGATCCGAAGGGGGAACCGCTCTCCCCCGAGCTGGCCGAGACGGAACCGGGAGCCGGAGCGGCCTGAACCCGGGTCCGGCCCTCCGGGGTCGGTGCCGGGAGCCGGCCGGCCCGGGCCGAACCGGGGGAGCCCCGCCCCTCTATCGTTTCGCCCATGTCCAGTGACCAGCGCACGAACTACGCCGGCGGTATCTACGGCACCATCGTCTCGATGGCGGTGATCGCCACATCGGCAAAGGACCCATCCCTGGGGCCGATCATGATCGCCGTCTGGTCGGCGGTCACCGCGGTGATCTTCTGGCTCGCGCATGTCTACGCCGACATCGTCGCCGAGGGCTACACCCGTTTCCGGGAAGCGGGTGACCTGGCCCGGAGTGCCCTGCGCCGCGAATGGCCGCTGGTTCAGGGGGCCCTGATCCCCTCTGCGGCGATGCTGCTCACCGTGATTACACCGATGGGAACGGACTCGGCATCCTGGGTGGCGATGGTGGCCGGAGTGGCGGTGCTTTTCACGACCGGACTGATGATCGGAACCAGAGACAGCAGGCCTTGGGGCCGCCGCGTGACCATCGGGCTGATCAACGCCTGCTTCGGCCTGTTGATCGTCGGCCTCAAGGTCTGGGTTCACTGAGAACGCGGGGGCTTTCGGTCACCAGGTTCTCCGGCAGGCGCAGCCCGGCCGAGGGCAGGGTCCTGGCCACGCCCTCTAGCTGGAACGCGCCTGCGAAGCCCGCATATATGACGCGATGTCAACTGCGAACGCGAAGGCCACAATGAACCAGTCGAATCCCTCGACCCCATGAGGGCTGACCTGCCACATGACGACATAGGCCAGCAGCGTCCAGGGAAGGAAGAAAAACCCGAGCATCGGGACGACCCAGCCGTCGAGCGCCTGGCCGATCCACCCCGAGAAGAGCAGGATGAAGAACAAGGCCAGCCGGGGCGAGACCAAAGCGAAAAGGACCACAAAGCAACCCATGTCCTGAGCCTACCCGAGGCCGGCGGACGGACACCGCAGCAAGTGCTTGTCAATCGCCGCCAGCACTTCTGTGAACCCTCCAGATGGCAGCGACATGGGCTCCGAGAACAACTCCCATCGAGGCCAGGTT
Source organism: Solirubrobacterales bacterium (assembly GCA_044221915.1). Taxonomy (GTDB): domain Bacteria; phylum Actinomycetota; class Thermoleophilia; order Solirubrobacterales; family 70-9; genus 67-14. Next base: position 5,451 of record JBGAOF010000040.1, on the reverse strand, counting down.
GAGAAAAACCATCAGCCCCAAGAACCCGGCCAGGACGCCGTACACCGCGCTGCCACCGCCCGACAGATCGAACCAGATCCTGAGCCCGGCCCAGACGAGCCAGATCAGGACCGAAGCAAATGCCGCTCCCGCCGCGGCACTCGACCAGGAGGTGTGCCCCGGGTTCAGCACCCAGAAGATCCAGGTGTAGAAGATCACTCCCGCCCCGAAAAGCCCGATCGGACCGCCAAGGTTTCCGGAAACCCAGGCCAGAAACGCACTGTCGTTGACAACCGCCGCAAGATCACGCGAGAGCGCCAGCGAAATGAAAACCAGGGCCGCTGGCAGGGTTACCGCCAGGATCAGCAGGTCCAGGCCCTTGTTTTTCGGAAAGGGCGGCCCGGCCCGGTTTTCCTCATTGGCGGTTTCGACCGCGTGCCTGAGCGCTCCGATCGCCGCGCTGCTCGAATAGAGGAGCACAGCTGCGGTGGCGATTCCGATTCCGCCGGCACCGTCGGTCAGCTGGTTGAGCAGTTTCTCGATCTCCCGGCGGCCTTCCACCTGCTCGAGCGGCAGGTTGGCGATGATCTCCTGGATCAGATCGTGACGGAGATCGGGTGAGTCGAAGATGTTGCTGAGGATCCAGACGGCGAGCAGCAGCAGCGCCGGAAAGGTCATCAGGACATAGAAGCTCAGCTGGGCCGCCTGCCTTGTCCCCGCCGAACTGTCAAATGACCTGATGACCTCAAGGCTGACGGTGCCCGCCCGCCGGAGCGGGCCAGGCAGCGCAGCCGTCAAATCCTTTGCTTTTTCGCTTGCCTTGACCTCTGCTCCTAGTCGCCCATCCCGGTCTTTGCCTCATCCCAGCGCACCGTGACCGCGTAGAGAATGACCAGATCAATGACGATGAACAACAGGCCGAGGAAGGGCTGTGTCGCGATCGAGAGAAGGTCGAGCACCGCGTGGACGAAGATGATCACGACGGTAAGCCAGCGGGCCCATTCACGTCCCTGGATCAATGCATAGCCGGTGAATACCTTGACCACTCCGATGACTATCCAGGCGATGCCCAGCGTTGTGAAATCGAGCAGAAAAATTTCACCGTTGCCGGTCGTCTTGGTGATGTAGCCGTCATCGAAGGCGGCGGCGAGGCCGGCGATGACGCTGAAGACACCGACCAGCATCAGCATGATGCCGGCGAATGCGACCCAGGATGCCCAGGCGGCTGAGCCACCCGGCGGCTGGGAGCCACTGGTTTCAGACATGGATTTCCTCCGTTGATTTGGTTGATCGGTGCCGTCTGGCGACACGGCGGCTTTCAGGGTATCCGCCCCCGGCCCCTTGCGGGGGCCTCATCCGACGGGCGCGAGCCCGTGCCGGACGAGAAAGTCAAAGACCGCTCGCGAAAGCCGGCCGCCCTGCCAGGCAAGCGGGGATTCACCTTCCTCTTCACAGATCAGCTCGGCTCCCGGGATGGTCTCGGCCCAGGTCTCCGCTACTGCGAGAGGATGTCCCGGATCAAATTCGTCCCGGCTGCCGACGATCAGGACCGGCACGTCGATCCGGGCCAGGTCCTGGGCGGATTCGAAAGGGCTGGACCGGGGAATCTGACGAAGCGCGTCGGCGACCGCCTCGGGATGGGCGTGGAGTCGGGCTCGATCACGGGCGATCCGCCAGATGGTGTCCTTCATCGCGGCGGGGGATCCGGCGGATACTTCGTCGGCGAAAGCTTCCGGTCCCCTGATCATCGCTTCGGCACGGGCATCCCACCGGGCCGGGTCCTCGGAACCTGCCCCGAGGAACACGGGCCCTGCGAAGATCAGCGCCTGAATCCCCTCCGGCCTCTCGAACCAGCGCCGGGCGACCGTGTGGCAGCCCATCGAGTGGCCGCCGGCGATAAGGGGACCGGAACCCGTCTGGCTCTCGATTACCCGGCCGAGATCCCGGCTGAGCCCGGCATAGTTGTATTCGGAGGCGGGCTCGGAGAGGCCGTGGCCGCGGGCATCAAAGGTGATCAGACGAAAGCCTTTCCGGGGCAGGAAGCGGGACCCGTGAACCACATACCTGCGGGTTGCCGACAGCCCGTGGCAGAGAATCAACGGCCTGCCTTCCCCGTCGGCTTCGCCGCGAATCAGCGGCTCCTCCCCGTCGGCGGGGAGGCTGAAAGGCTCCGGCCCGCTGATCCGGTCAGCCCCGCTCGAGTATTGCCTTGTCGATCACGACCTGCCTGGTCGGGGTTTCGTCGGCCGACCCCAGGTTTCCGATTGCCTCTACGACATCCATGCCACTGGATACCTTCCCCGCGACCGCGTATTCCGGAGTCAGGCTCGCACCCTGGGCACCGGTCACAATGAAGAACTGGCTCCCCGAGGTACCGGCAGGTTCGGTTCCCGTCTTGGCCATCGCCACGGTGCCGATCGGATAGGTCGTCGCTTCAGGCGGCTTTTCAACCACGCTGTAGCCTGGCCCGCCGGAACCTGATCCGGTCGGATCACCCCCCTGAATCACAAAATCGGGAACTATGCGGTGGAATCCGAGGCCGTCATAGAAGCCCTTCTCGGCCAGGTAGGCAAAGGAATTGGCGGTCAGGGGCCAGCCCGAAGTGTCGAGCGCGATAGTGAAATCACCCTCGGTTGTCTCCATCTTCACGCTGGCTGTTTCACCCTGAGCCACGACCGAGCCGGGGGCGGGACGCTGAAGCTTCACATCCTTGGTCACCGGTGCGGCCGTGCCTGCCTCGTCATCCCCGCCGCCCCGGCCGGCGACGACCACCAGCACCACAACCGCGAGCAGTGCACCGATGATCCCGAGAGTAACCAGTTTTGCGCGTTCACCCATCGGCGCAAGTCTAGATGAGTTGTAATGATTCCGAGGTGCCCGAAACCCCACCATCAGTTGATCGCAGGACCATCATGACCGGCCGGTCCATCTGCCGGATAGTCGCCCACATCCCCTGGGCCTGGCCGTTGCTGCGCCGGCCGGTCGGGCGTTTCTTCGACCGGGCAGCAGATCAATGGGATGAGCGGACCGGCGCCGGGTCTGCCGCGCATCTGGGCTGTCTTGCGGCCGGCCTTGACGCTCTGGAAGCCCGACCGGAACGGGTTCTTGACCTTGGCTGCGGCACCGGGGCGGCCACGCTTTTTCTCGCACGTGAGTTTCCGGCGGCGAGCATCAGGGGAGCGGATCTGTCGGAGAGCATGATTTCGCGCGCCCGCTCAAAGGTTGGCCTTGATCCTGAAGGCCGCGTCTCGTTCCGGGTCGCCGATGCCTCTGCCCTGCCCTATTCCGACCGATCATTTGACCTCGTAACCCAGGTGAACATGCCGATCTTCTTTGGTCAGATCAAACGCGTTCTGCGACCGGACGGCGGCCTCGTGATCGCCAGCAGCCACGGCGACCAGACACCCTTCAGCACACCGCGGCGACTGGTGGTCAAGAAGCTCGAAGCTCACGGATTCGGTTCCATCAGTTACGGGTCAGCAGGTGAAGGAACGTGGATCTCCGCAAGACTGCTCAAGGACAGATGAGCGAGAAACAGGCCTTCACCTTGATCATGAACCCGGCATCCGGAGGCGGGCGCTCCCGGCAGCTCCTGCCCGAAGTCGAGAAGCATCTCGACAAGATGCGGGTCCCCTTCCGGGTCGAACTGACCCGTTCGCTTGAGCACGGAATCGACCTTGCCTTCGAGGCCGTCGATTCCCGTGAGATACCGGTCGTGATGAGCGGGGACGGGCTCATCGGCGCGGTCGGCGGAGCCCTGGCCGGGGTGGATACCGCCGTCGGCCTGATTCCGGCCGGACGCGGCAACGATCTCGCCCGCGGGCTGGGCATCCCGACCGATCCGGCCGGTGCCGTCGCCTGTCTGACCGCCGGCCACACCCGGATGATCGACGTCGGCGACGTGGAAGGAAAACGGTTCCTCGGGATTGCCTCCGTCGGCTTCGACTCCGAAGCCAACCGGATTGCCAACGAAGCGAAAGTGCTCCAAGGCTCGCTGGTCTACGCCTACGCCGCATTGCGGGCCCTTCTCACCTGGAAGCCCGCTCGTTTCTCGCTGGTCGAGAACGGCATCCAGACCCGATTCACGGGCTACACAGTCGTTGTTGCCAACAATGGCTATTACGGCGGGGGGATGAATGTGGCCCCGACCGCCCGACTCGATGACGGGCAGCTCGAGGTGGTCACGATCGGCGAAGCTTCCCGGCTGCGTTTCCTGTTCAACCTGCCAAAGGTATTCAAGGGGACCCACGTCGAAAAGATGGAGGTAGTCACCAGCCACAAGACCGCCTCGATCGGGATCAGTTCCAGCCGGCCTTTCACGCTTTTCGCGGACGGGGATCCCCTCGCCGAACTACCGGTGACCGTCCGTGTGATTCCCTCGGCTTTGAAGATCATCGTTCCGGGACCGGAAACTTGATCCGATTCAAGGCGTGGATCGCCCGCCTGATCGGGCGCCTCAGCCGGGCCAGTGGCCGCGGTGGTGGCACCACCCTTCCCGGGCGTGTATTGCTACGACTGGACCCCGACGCAATCGACAAGCTCGGCGGCGGTCTCGCCGCCGGCAGCACACTGATCAGCGCCACCAACGGAAAAACGACCACCGCCTCGATGCTGGCCACGATCCTGGCCGGTGCGGACCGGGTCCCGGTCCACAACCGCGCCGGCTCGAACATGACCTGGGGCGTGGCCACCGCCCTGCTTGAACAGAAAGGCGAAGAAGGTCTTTTTGAGGTAGATGAAGCATGGCTTCCGGAGGTCGCGGACCGTCTCGGTCCCGGCACGATCCTGCTCGGGAACCTCTTCCGCGATCAGCTCGACCGCTACGGAGAAACCGAAGCCCTGGCCGATTCCTGGGCCTCGCTTGCCATGCGACGACAGAAAGACACCGCCTTCATCCTCAACGCAGATGATCCGCTGGTTGCCGACATCGGCCGTTCGGCAGGTCCGGAGACGGTGTTCTTTGGCATCGAGGACACCTCCCAGGCCCTGCCCGAGCTCCAGCACGCTCACGATGCCAAGCTCTGCCGTGTCTGCGGCAGTGCCCTGACCTATGAATGCGCCTTCGTCGGTCATCTCGGCCATTACCACTGCGAAAGTTGCGGAATGCGCCGGCCACGGCCCATGATTGCCGCGAGCGCGATCACCCTGAAGGGAATGACCGGTGTCGAGGCTTCGATCACGTCCCCGGAAGGAACGGCCCCGTTGGAGTTACCGCTCCCGGGTCTCTACAACCTTTACAACGCGCTTGGCGCGATCGCCACGGCCCGTCGGCTTGGAATCCCCGTTGCCGACGCGGTCCGGAGCCTGGCCGACATGAAAGCTGTGTTCGGACGGGTCGAGCGGATCGAGATGAAGGGTGTCGAGATCTCGATCCTCCTGATCAAGAACCCCGCCGGCGCCAACGAGGTCCTCAGGACGCTGGCGCTGGAACCGGCCCCGATCGATATCTGGATCGCCCTGAACGACAGGATC
>JBGAOF010000003.1:0-25029 GCA_044221915.1 Solirubrobacterales bacterium | reverse complement strand
GCTCTCCTCGAACAACATCCTCAGCCCCGCGCACGGCTCGCCGCTGGCGACGCCGACGCAGGACATGGTGCTCGGCATCTACTACATCACCTACGGGCAGGGTGGCGAGGAGCTCGCCGATCTCGACGAGAAGCTGCGCTCCGGCAAGTGGGACGAGAAGAAGGACGGGTCCCGCCCGCGCGCGTTCCGCTCCGCCCAGGAGGCCGAGCTGGCGTTCGAGAACGGGCTCGTCAAGCTCCACGACCTCGCCGAGTTCCGGCGGGTCGAGAACGAGCACTTCCTGACCACGGTCGGGCGGATCATCTTCAACGACCGGATCGAGCGGGCTCTGGCCGATGCTCTGGGGGATGAGTACGACCCCGATGTCTACTCGTTCGTCAATCAGCCGATGAAGAAGAAGGACATCAACGACATGGTCGGTTGGCTGGTCGACACCTACGGTGCTCCGGCCATCTCCCAGGTCCTCGATGCGTTCAAGGATCTGGGGTTCACCTTCTCTTCGCGGGCCGGGATCACGGTTTCGAAGAACAACGTGGTGCCGCCGCCTGAGAAGGAAGAGATCCTCGCCCGCTATGACGAGGAAACCGCAAGGATCCAGGCCGAGTTTGACGAGGGCTGGCACACCGCGGAGGAACGTCACAAGCAGGTCACGGACAAGTGGAATCAGGCCACCGAAGAAGTCGGTCAGGCGATGGAGGACAACCTCCGGAAGCTCAACCCGATCTACATGATGGCCAACTCCGGTGCCCGTGGCTCGTTCAAGCAGATCCGACAGCTGGCCGGCATGCGCGGCCTGATGGCGAATCCGAAGGGCGAGATCATCGAGCGGCCGATCAAGTCCAACTTCATTGAGGGCCTTTCGGTCGGTGAGTACTTCATTTCCACCCACGGGGCCAGGAAGGGTCTCGCCGATACGGCTCTGCGTACTGCCGACTCGGGTTACCTGACCCGGCGTCTGGTCGATGTTGCCCAGGACGTGATCGTCATCGACGAGGACTGCAAGACCAAGGAGTTCATCGACATGCCCCTCTTCATTGACGGGGAGCCGAATCCGAACGTGGTCGGGCGTCTATCGGCGAAGAAGTTCGAGACCAAGCGCGGTCGTGAGCTGCTGAAGAAGAACCAGCTGATCTCCAAGGCCGACGCAGCCGAGCTGGTTGCGGCCTACGAGGGCGACGAAACGGCCACCGTGCCGGTCCGTTCGGCCTTCAAGTGCTCGTCGGAACGCGGGATTTGCCGCAGTTGCTACGGCGTTGCCCCTGCGACCGGATTCATGGTCGAAGTCGGCGACTCTATCGGCACCATTGCCGCCCAGTCGATCGGCGAGCCCGGCACCCAGCTGACCATGCGTACTTTCCACACCGGCGGTGTCGCCGGCCAGGACATCACCCAGGGTCTGCCGCGAGTGGTCGAGCTCTTCGAAGCCCGCAAGCCGAAGGGCCTTGCCCAGATGAGTGAAGTCGCCGGCAAGATCGGGGTCGAGCAGACGGAGAAGCAGATCACCGTCACGGTGCTCGAATCCAACGGTGAGGAAAGCTCCTACACCCTGCCTCCCCGGACTCGCCTGAATGTCAAGCAGGGCGATACGGTTGAGGTCGGCGAGCAGCTCAACGAGGGCTCTCTGTACCCGGCCGATGTGCTGGAAATCCGCGGTCGTACCGCGGTCGAGCAGTACCTCGTCGCCGAGGTTCAGAGGGTGTACAAGGCCCAGGGCGTCGAAATCAACGACAAGCACATCGAGGTCATCGTCCGGCAGATGCTGAAGAAGGTCGAGATCGAGACCAAGGGATCGACCGACCTGCTCCCAGGTCAGCTCGAGGACCGTCAGACCCTCAAGCTGCTCAACAAGCAGGTGAAGGCCGAGGGTGGAACCGTGGCCAAGGCCAAGGAGAAGATCCTCGGCATCACCAAGGCCTCGCTGGCGACCAAGTCGTTCCTCTCGGCGGCCTCCTTCCAGGAGACCACCAAGGTTCTGACCGACGCGGCACTTGAAGGCAAGCGCGACCGGCTGGTCGGCCTCAAGGAGAACGTCATCATCGGCAAGCTGATCCCCGCCGCGACGGGACTCAAGCACTACCGTTCGATGACCGTCGAGCCGACCGAGCCGTTCACCCAGCAGGAGGAGGCTGTGCTGCTGGAGGAAGACGTGCTGACCGAGGACGCAGGCGGCAGCGGAGCCGACGGTTTCGGTGAAGCTTTCGCCGACGAGCTGGACGAGATCTCACAGGAGATCGATGCCAGCGGCGCCGAGAAATAGCACCCCGGTAGTGGAGAAATAGCACCCCCGGTAGTGGAGAAATAGCACCCCCGGTTGGGGGCTGGAGCCGCCGCGCCAGGCGGCTCCGGCATCGAGAGCGGAGTTTTCGGCAAATAAGTCTGAGAACTCCGCTCTCGTTGCTTGCCTGGCCGGCGGCACAGCGTCGGGCTCGCCCCGCGACACACCGGGTCGGCGGGCACAGCGGCACAGCGTCGGGCTCGCCCTGCGGCACGACGTCGGGCCGGCGGCACACCGATATGGCCGCCAAGTGACATGGCCGCTTGTCAGATGTGGGATACAATCCGCGGATGGAAGGTTCCCGAGTTGAAGTGATCGAGGATGCGCCCGCGGCCGGACCGGTCGCCGATGGTGAAGACGGCACCCGGGTCTGCGTGATCGGCGCTGGCTCCTCCGGACTTACCGCCTGCCGCAGCCTCAGGGCGCGAAACATTGACTTCGTCTGCTTCGAGATCGGCTCCGATATCGGGGGTATCTGGCGCTACGAAAACGACAACGGCCGGTCCGCGGCATACAAGTCGCTGCACATCAACACTTCCCGGCAGATGATGGCCTTCGACGCCTTCCCAATGCCGGACGACTACCCGGACTATCCGGATCATTTCCAGATCACCCGGTACTTCGAGGAATTCGCCGACCATTTCGGGCTTCGCGACTCGATCCGATTCCGTACCGAGGTGGAATCGGTGGTACCCGGGGACGAGAGCGGTTGGGAAGTCACCTGGAGGGGCCAGGACGGGGAAAGCGGAAGTGAACACTTCAGCGACGTCATGGTCTGCAACGGCCACCACTGGGATGCCCGCTGGCCCGAGCCCGCCTTCCCCGGGTCTGACCGGTTCAAGGGTGTACAGATGCACGCCCACGACTACCGCACCCCGGAGATCTTCCGTGGCAAGCGGGTGCTCGTGCTCGGGATAGGCAACTCCGCGACCGACATCTCGGTCGAATCCTCCCGGGATGCCGAGGCGACCTTCCTGGCGATGCGGCGGGGGGCCTGGATCGTTCCCAAGTACTTCGGCAGCACACCGACCGACCGTGCGACAACCGGGCTGATGTCGCGCCTGCCCCTGTGGGTCCAGAGCCTCGGGCTGCGATTGACCCTCAAGTTCCTGGTCGGGAATCCACAGGACTACGGGTTGCCCAAACCCGATCACAAGCCCCTTCACGCCCACCCCACGGTTTCCCAGGACCTCCTCGGGAAGCTCGGCCACGGCGATATCACCGTGAAGCCGAACATCGCCCGGCTGGAGGAGGACTCGGTGGTTTTCGAGGACGGCAGCACAGAAAAGATCGACGTGATCGTCTATTGCACCGGCTACCGGATCAACTTCCCGTTCCTCGACCAAGAGACCTTTGACGCCAGCGACAACCGGATCGATCTCTACAGGCGGGTCGTTGCGCCAGACAGCCCAGGCCTGTTCTTCATCGGCCTGCTCCAGCCTCTGGGGGCGATCATGCCCCTCGCCGAAGTCCAGTGTGACTGGGTGGCGGAGCTGATTGACGGGGAAGGGACCCTGCCGGACCGGCTCGAAATGACTCGGGAAATCGCCCTCGAGCAGTCAAAGATGCAGCGGCGTTACGTCACCTCGAAGCGCCACACCATCCAGGTCGACTTTGACGACTACTTGCGGCTGCTCTCACGGGAACGGGCACGCTCCCGCTCCCGGGCCCGGGCCGCCTCCGCCTGACGGCCACCCGCCAGCACCTGACCCACGGCCGGCTTTGGCCTCCGCGCAGGCCAGTCGGACGGAAGCGCGGTGCCACCGCCATGAGGTCCCCGCCTTGGGCCCCGGGGCTGGAGGGGACGAGGACGCCGACGCTGGCCGCCATCTTCGCCCTCGTCAACCACCCCGCTTTCGGGGTCGTTTCTGGCGGCCCAATAGAGCAGGTAGATCATGAAGATCGCCGGCACCTTGAGCACGACCAGCAGAAAGAAAATCGGCCAGTAGCCCTCCATCCAGTCAGTGTAAATGGTCGAAGGGGCGGGGTGTCCCGTTCAGCGAATCCGCCCAGTCCGAGATGACGGAGGCCTGGGCTTCCTCCAGCCCGATCATTGGTTCGGTCGGCACCAGGAGGGTGGGTGACCCGGCCTCCTCGCGGGAATCGGCCCATTCGAAACAGCTCTGGTCAAACGAGTCATCAATCCAGGCCAGGGGCCGGTCGCCGCAGTACGCATCGATCGCCGGGACCTTCCAGTGTGCGGCGGTTGTGCCGGCCGTCCCAGCCGACTCCCGCCTGGGATCGAACTCGATCACCGGTAGCGGGCCGATCCCGGTGATCAGTGAAAGACGGTCGTTTGCCCGCTCCTGCCAGCCAGTCGCCCAAACCGGGTCAAAGCAACGGCAGAGGCGGCGGACCCGTTCGGCTGCCGCGATTGAAATGAAATGCGGAGTGCCGTCGATCAACTCGAATCGGACAGCTTCCGAGGTCGGCGGGGCGTCGAAACCGAACAGACTGAGCACGCCGTCCACATCGATTGCCAGAACCGGCCGATTTTCGGGGCGGTCAGCGGGATGCTCCGGGGTGGGGGGAGATGGCGAAGACTCCACGGGACCTGTAGTATCCCCCGCCGTGCCTAATACCAATCAACTCGTACGAAAGGGCCGAAAGCGGCCCAAGAAGAAAGTGACCACCCCCGGTCTCAAGTCCGGGCAGGGCAACAAGAAGAAAGTCGCCGCGCCCCAGCGCCGCGGAGTCTGCACCCGTGTTGCAACCGTTACTCCGAAGAAGCCGAACTCGGCCCTCCGGAAGATCGCCCGTGTGCGCCTCGCTCACGGCATGGAGGTCACCGCGTACATCCCCGGTGAAGGGCACAACCTGCAGGAGCACTCCGTCGTCCTCATCCGTGGTGGCCGAGTCAAGGATCTGCCAGGCGTCCGTTACAAGGTGGTTCGTGGAACCCTGGATGCGGCCGGCGTTTCCGACCGCAAGCAGGCACGTTCGCGCTACGGGGTCAAGGCGAGCTGATGGCCCGTCGTAACGCAGCCGTGATCCGTCCGCTTGACGCGGACACCAAGTACCGCAGCCGGCTGGTCCAGCAGATCATCAACAAGGTGATGCGCGACGGCAAGAAGTCAACCGCCGAGCGAATCACCTATGACGCCCTTGCGCTGGTCGAGGAACGCTCCGGTGAGGATGCGGTCGAGACCCTTGAAGAGGCGATCAAGCAACTCACTCCGGCCCTTGAGGTGCGTTCCCGCCGGGTTGGCGGCGCGACCTATCAGGTTCCGGTCGAGGTTCCTTCCCGTCGCGCCCGCACTCTCGCGGTCCGCTGGCTGGTGGATTTCGCCCGTGCCCGCAGCGAGTATTCGATGTCGGAGCGCCTGGCGAACGAGATTCTTGACGCCACCAAGCAGCAGGGCAATGCCTACAAGCGGAAGGACGACATCTTCCGCATGGCCCAGGCCAACAAGGCCTTCGCTCACTACCGCTGGTAGCAGCCACCCGCCGCCGGCCACCGGCCACCCACCGCCCGTCAGCCGCAACCAGCGCCGGTCAGCCGCAACCGGCCAGCCGCAACCGACACCGGCGCGGGTTTCCCACCCCAACTCCGAGGGGTGCCGCAGGTCTTCCACCCCAACTCCGAGGGGTGCCGCAGGTCTTTCACAGTTTCGGGGGCAAACCTGCGGCACCAACGGAATGGAATTGACCCGCGTGAGTTTCGGAGACTCCGCCACAGCGGCCGACGACGAAGCGTTGCCGCCGCGTTGCCAAATTGTCACGGTTGTCGAGCCACAGGTGAGCTTGTTTCACTCAGGCTCAGTCGATGGATCCTCCTTCGAAGCGGCCAGTTGGAGAATTGAACCGGCAGATCCGGGAGGTAGCGCTAACCAAAGACAATGTTCTGGTTGTCGAGGACCTTCTGGATCTTGGATTGACCCGGCGGATGATCGAGACACGTGTCTCGGCGGGCCTCCTGGTTCCAATTCTGAAAGGCTCCTATGCTCTGCCAGGAGCAAGACTGAGGTTGCGTGGACGTTGTCGCGCCGCTGTCGGGTCGGTCAGCGAGCGAGTCGTCGTTTCACATGCGAGCGCTCTGGCTCTGCACGGTCTGGTTCGGGATACCGGGGGGATCCATCTCGTCGGTCGGCCAGGTGTATTTCGCAGCTCGAATCGCTGGAGGAGCGAGGAATTCGGTTTCAGGGTGATTCGACACGAGACGCGCTTTCTTCCCCTGGAACATCTCACTGAGGTCACCGGAATCAGGGCCACCACCGTCGAAAGGGCCCTGAGGGACTTCGCCTCGACGGCGACACCGTCCCAGATCACCAAGGCCCTCACTCAGGGGGAGAAAGAGAGAAGCTTCTGCTGGGGCAAGCTCAGGTCGATCGTCGCGTCTTCGAGTGGACACCGGGGCATGGGAATACTTCACACCGAGATCGAGGAATGGCACAAGGTGTTCGCTGACACATCCTCGGACGGGGAGATCGATTTCCTGCGAATGATCAGGTCCCGGAACCTGCCGATACCGGAGGTAAACGAGGCTCTTGGCAGGTTCGTACCCGATTTCCTGTGGAGGCACCTTTGCCTTGCGGTTGAACTGGATCCGTATGGAACCCATAGCGGTCTGGCATCGCATCGTCAGGATCACCGCAAGGGGATCGAGCTGGAGATTGGCGGGCTGAGAGTCATTCGCTTCACGAATGAGGACCTGTATCAGCACGAGGAGAGAACGGCTACCGAGCTGATCACGGTCATGGAGCAGCAAGCCGTGCTGCTTCAGTCCCCGATCTTTCCTGAGAGGACACTGGGGCCCGAATCGAATCAGCTACCCCGCTAGCGAAAGGCATGTCCCGGGTTTCCCCGATTGGAGCCGGGGTTCTCGCATCCTCAGGCGGGGCGCCGCAGGTTGGCCCCAGTAGGGCCGGCCTGTCAAATTCCCAGGTGGGTGGTGTTTGGGTTAGGGGTTGACCTTCTCAACGAGGTTGTAGCCGCCCTTGCCGTCCATGGCGACAATCCAGATCGGCTGGCTCACGTCATGGTCCGGCGTGAAACTGAACTGGCCGAGCGGAGTCTCCTCACTGACCGCGGCCAGCGACTTCTTCAGCGCCTGGCGGTCGGAAGCAATGTCGTCGAAATTCAGGTCTGCCTCTTCGGCCGCATCGGCGAGCAGCATCACTCCCGTGTACGCCTGGGCTGCGAACTGATCGGGAGTCTCTCCGTACCGGTCCTGATAGGCGCTGATGAAGTCCCGGTTTTCTTCCGAGGTGTTGCCGGCGTACCAGGCCGAGGCCGACTGTACGCCCTTGCCGACCGGGCCGAGGATTGTCGCCGCGAGCGGTGAGTTGAACGCATTGCCGCCGAGGATCGGACCTCGGTAGCCGAGTCTTCCCCGGAGGGACTTGACGTAACTGGCCGCGGTTTCGCTCGAGGACGCGGTGATCATCACGACATCGGTCGTGAAACCGGCGGCGTCGAGGCCCCTGGGGCCGATCGCAGTGACCGAGGTCTTCACGTTCCCAGCCCGGAAAGCCCCGGCTGCCGTCTGGGCGCTGGTCTCACCGAAAGGAACATCGGCCGGGTAGATGACGGCGGCTTTCACCGGGTCCTCGCGGGCGACCAGGTTCTCGATATTCGCCGGGATGGCGCTTGCCTCACCGAGAGAATCGCGGAAGATGAATTCACAGGGGTAGTCACAGTCGCCAACGATGCCCGGACCGGTGTTCGAGACGGCAAGCACCGGGGTCTGCCTCTGGTTGGCTACCGGGTCGGCCTCGGCAGCGGAGTTCGAGAAAGTGGGGCCAAGCACGGCGATCACCTGCCGCTGATCGATCAGCACCTTCATCTCCCTGGCCGAGGTGGCCGGGTCCGAAGTGTCGTCACGCTGGGCCAGGGTGAGTTCGGCGCCATTGACGCCGCCGTCCTGGTTGATCTCGGCAACCGCGAGTTCGGCCGCCTTGACCTGCTGCGGGCCGAAAGCGACCCCGTCACCGGTGGTCGAGAAAAGGGAGCCGAGCGAAATGGTCTGGCCCTCCCACTGATCGTCATCGCTCCCGCAGCCGGCGATGACAAGGGCGAGGCCGGCCAGGAAGGCCGCCGCAAGGACAGCAAGACGAGACTGCTTCATTCGGGATTCTCCTCTATTCGGGTTGCTTTTTACTCGGGTTCTCTTCCGGCAACGGACCGCGGGCTGCCCCAGGCAAGGACGGTCCGATAGATCTGAGCTGGTTTTCGTCGAGGGTGCGCAGGGCAAGGCCCCCGAGGATCAGGATCACCCCGCCGACCAGTTCCAGCCAGAGACCGGATTCGGCCCTGCCCGTCGCGTCAAGGTTGCCGGCGGTCGGTGTGTTGAACATGCCGGTGCTGCCGATATCCGGCAGGTCGACCAGCAGGAAGATCAGGATCACAGCGATGCCGATGCCGATGATCAGGATGGTCGCCGACCGGTTGCCGGCCGCCACTGCAAAGACCACGGCGAGCGCGGCGAGCAGGCCAAGAATGGCGGTGATGACTCCATGCTTGGAAAGCAGGGTGACCGTATCCAGGATCTCGCCGAATTCGTTTTCCAGGGAATAGGCGGTCACCACCTGCGAAAGGATCACGATCAGGGCTCCCAGCAAAGTGGTGATCGCCGCGAGCCTCCCGGTCATGCCCGGCCTCCGGAAAAGGCTGTGCTTTCCGGCCGTCGACTTCGGCTCCTGGCCCGCTGTGCGGTCGGTTCAAGAAGGAGCGCCAGGCCAGTCAGGGTCAGGCTGAACCCGGCCGCCAGCTCAAGCCAGAAGCCGGAAAGCAGGCGGGCCCTGACGCCGGCGTAGGCGAGGGCCGCCTCGGTGGTGTCGGTGGCGTCGGGGAGGTCGATCAGCAGGGCCACAGCCAGGGTCAGCAGGCCAATCGCCACCAGGACCATTGATGCGAGGCGGGAAAAGCGCTGAAACCGCTTCGTGAAAGTCCCGAAACTGCCGAGAGCGAGTACCACGGCCGCGAGCAGACCGGCCGCCGCAACCGGGACGAGGATCCTCGTGTGGACTCCCGCAGGGGTGGTGCGGTCAATGGCCGGTGCACGGGCCAGGTCCTCGATTCCGACGTACCCGGGCTGGCCGATCTCGATTGACCCAAGACCCTTGTACTGGGATATCCCCAGCACGATCGTGGCCAGGCCAGCGACCAGAATCAGGGCCCGCCTCGGCGTGACCACCCGGTCGATCGCGACCAGCGCGCGGCCCAGTCCGGCGATGGCCCGGGCGATCAGTCCGGAGAGCGCAGCCAGGAGCCGGCCGGCTTTATCGACCAGCCAGACCAGCCCCATCCCGACCGATGAGAACACCGGTCCGAGCGCGCCCAGCGCCGCCAGCAGGGCGCGGCCGAGGAAAGAAGCGGTGCGGCGCACTTCAAAGGAAGCCGCGGCCAGGGCGCGGGAAACGGGGTTTCCCTTCTCGGGACGTCGCCGCCGACCCTTGCGGGCGCTCCTCGCTTCGCGCCGCTGTCGCTCGGTGAGAGCCGGGCGTCCGGCCCGGTCGCCGCCGTCGCCGGAGGAGGTTCCCCGGCCGGCCGGGGAGGGCTTGTCGCGATCCCTGGCGGATTTCAGCGATTCCGCCCGCTTCTGCGCGGCATCCCCGGTCCCGGGTTCGGGGTCCATGCGACCATTCGGTTTGGGTGACTCGGGAACCAGGGCGATCTCTCCTCCGGGGATTGCAGCAGCCAGAATATTGGAGTGCGGGGTCAACACCGGCTGTGGTCCCGGGTGGCTCTGCGGGAGGTCGCCGAAAGACAGTCAGGAGCGGCATACATACAGTTCGGAGCGGCTTTTCTCTGCTATAGTCGCCCGTCGCTCGGGTCGGCCCTGCTTCCTGCGGGGTTTTTTATTGGCCCGATCCCTTCGGTCCGGTCCCACAGGGACCTGGCCGACCGCAATTCAAGAGGCTGGTTCCCGCCACCTGGCCGGACCACCAGCCGCTAACGCAACCGAAACTTCCAGGAACCAGAGAGAAAAAGTGGCGCGCTCCTTCCCCCTTGAAAAGACCCGCAATATCGGGATCATGGCTCATATCGACGCCGGCAAGACGACGACGACCGAGCGGATCCTGTACTACACCGGCCGCACCCACAAGATCGGCGAGGTCCACGAGGGGGCCGCCACGATGGACTGGATGGAGCAGGAGCAGGAGCGCGGCATCACAATCACCTCGGCGGCGACCGCCTGCGAGTGGCTTGGGCACCGGATCAACATCATTGACACCCCGGGCCACGTCGATTTCACGGTGGAAGTCGAACGTTCGCTGCGCGTGCTCGATGGTGCTGTCGCGGTCTTCGATTCGGTTGCCGGCGTGGAGCCGCAGTCCGAGACGGTGTGGCGCCAGGCCGACAAGTACTCGGTTCCGCGGATCGCCTACATCAACAAGATGGACCGTACCGGCGCCGACTTTTACCGTTCGGTCGAGACCATCAAGGACCGTCTCGGCGCCAATGCCGTGCCGATCCAGCTGCCGATCGGTGCCGAGGGCGAGTTCGCCGGCATCGTCGACCTGGTGACGATGAAGGCAACCATCTACAAGGATGACCTCGGGCAGGAGCTGGAAGTGGTCGATGTCCCGGCCGACCTGGCCGACCAGGCTGACGAATACCGCACTACTTTGCTCGAGGCCGTCGCCGACCAGGACGACGAGCTGATGGAGCTCTACCTGGAAGGCGAAGAAATCGCCGAGGACCGCATCCTCGCCGCACTCAAGGCGGCAACGCTGGCGATCGAGATTACCCCGGTCCTCTGTGGCTCCTCCTTCAAGAACAAGGGCGTGCAGCCGCTGCTGGACAAGATCGTCGAGATCCTTCCCTCGCCCCTGGACATCCCTGCCGTGGAAGGCATGCTGCCGCTCAAGAAGGGTGAGGAAGAGCGTGAGGAGGCAACCCGACCCGCCGATGACTCGGGACCCTTCGCCGCCCTCGCCTTCAAGGTGATGGCCGATCCCTACGTCGGCAAGCTGACTTACTTCCGGGTCTATTCTGGCAGCCTCGAGGCCGGCGGCCGGGTGTTGAACGTGACCACCGGAAAGACCGAACGCATCGGACGCCTGCTGATGATGCACGCCAACTCGCGGGAAGAGATCGACCGCGTCTATTCCGGGGACATCTGCGCCGGTGTCGGACTCAAGCAGACGGGCACCGGTGACACGCTTTCGGCTCCCGACAACCCGATCGAGCTCGAATCGATGGAGTTCCCGGATACCGTGATCGCGGTTGCGATCGAACCGAAGACCAAGTCCGACCAGGAAAAACTCGGCATGGCTCTGCAGCGGCTCGCGGAAGAGGACCCGACTTTCAAGATCGAATCCGACGAGGAAACCGGACAGACCCTGATCCACGGCATGGGCGAGCTGCACCTCGAGGTGCTGGTCGACCGAATGATCCGCGAATTCAACGTCGAGGCCAACGTCGGCAAGCCGCAGGTGGCCTACCGCGAGACGATCCGCAAGGCGGTCGTCAAGCACGACTACACCCACAAGAAGCAGACCGGTGGGTCGGGTCAGTACGCAAAGGTCCAGGTGACCATCGAGCCGCTGGACACGGCCGAGGGCAAGCTCTACGAGTTCGACAACGCCGTCACCGGTGGTCGCGTCCCGCGCGAATACATCCCGTCGGTCGACGCCGGCATCCAGGACGCCATGCAGTACGGCGTGCTGGCCGGCTACCCGCTGGTGAACCTGAAGGTCACCCTGCTCGACGGCGCCTACCACGACGTCGACTCCTCGGAAATGGCCTTCAAGATCGCCGGTTCGATGGCTCTGTAGGAGGCGGCCCGCAAGGCCAGCCCGACCCTGCTCGAGCCGGTCATGGCGGTCGAGGTCACCACTCCGGAGGAGTTCCTCGGTGATGTGATCGGGGACCTTTCCCGCCGGCGCGGCAAGGTCCAGGGGCAGGAGCAGCGCGGCAACGCACTGGCTGTCCAGGCTTTCGTCCCGCTCAGCGAAATGTTCGGCTACGCGACCGACCTGCGGTCCTCGACCCAGGGTCGGGCCCAGTACACCATGCAGTTCGAACGCTACGAAGAGGTCCCCTCGAACATCGCCGAGGAGATCGCCGAGAGCCGTTCCGGGACCACCGCAGGGGCCGGCGCCTAGACCGTAAATACCTCGCGGAGGCCGAATGGCTATATTTCAGAGGTTCGCCCAAATTGGGTGAAAGCCCGGAGCCACCAAGCTTTAGCAGTTCAATCAGACGTAGAAAACAAGTTCCAAGAGAAACAGGAAAGAAAGGTCCAAGGAGAGCATGTCCAAGGAGAAGTTCGAGCGCGACAAGCCGCACGTGAACGTCGGCACCATCGGTCACGTCGACCACGGCAAGACCACTTTGACCGCGGCGATCACCAACACTCTCTCCGAAGACAAGAAGAGCTTCGAGGAGATCGACAACGCTCCGGAGGAGAAGGAGCGCGGGATCACCATCGCGACCTCCCACGTCGAGTACGAGACGCCGGCCCGGCACTACGCCCACGTTGACTGCCCCGGCCACGCCGACTACGTCAAGAACATGATCACCGGTGCCGCCCAGATGGACGGCGCAATCCTGGTCGTTTCCGCCGCTGACGGCGTCATGCCCCAGACCCGCGAGCACATCCTGCTTGCCCGTCAGGTAAACGTGCCGCACATCGTTGTATTCCTCAACAAGGTCGATCAGGTCGACGACGAGGAGCTCATCGAACTGGTCGAGGAAGAGGTCCGTGACCTCCTCAACGAGTACGACTTCGATGGCGACAACACGCCGATCATCAAGGGCTCGGCACTCAAGGCCCTCGAGGGTGACGCGGATTTCCAGGCCAGGATCGTGGAGCTGGGCGAGGCCCTCGACTCCTACATCCCGGAGCCGGAGCGCGAGCTTGACAAGCCGTTCCTGATGCCGGTCGAGGACATCTTCTCGATCACCGGCCGCGGCACCGTCGCGACCGGCCGGATCGAGCAGGGCATCGTCAACACGGGTGACGAGGTCGAGATCGTCGGTATTCACGAGAAGACCGAAACCACCACGATCACCGGCGTCGAGATGTTCCGCAAGATCCTCGACGAGGGTCGCGCTGGCGACAACGTCGGCTGCCTGCTCCGCGGCACCAAGCGCGAGGAGATCGAGCGTGGCCAGGTTCTCTGCAAGCCCGGTTCGATCACCCCGCACACCAAGTTCAAGGCCGAGGTCTACTGCCTGAAGAAGGAAGAGGGTGGCCGTCACACCCCGTTCTTCTCCGGCTACCGGCCGCAGTTCTACTTCCGGACCACCGACGTGACCGGTGTCGCCAACCTGCCCGAGGGCACGGAAATGGTGATGCCGGGTGACAACGTCGAGATGACGATCGAGCTGATTCAGCCGATCGCCATGGACCAGGGCCTCCGCTTCGCGATCCGCGAGGGTGGCCGCACGGTCGGCTCCGGTGTCGTCTCGGAGATCATCGAGTAACCACCGATTTGCCCGGGGCGGGTCCCGAAGACAGCGTTTTCGGACCCGCCCCGTTTTTGCGCCACGGCGCGTGAAGTACCAGTAGTGACCGAAGTTTCAGAAGTGCCGCAGTACCAGTAACAGATACGACCTTTGAAGTACCCCGATTTGTCGAACCACGGCAGGGGCCAGGCCATTTGGCCCGGTTCGGGCCGCAGGCGGCGGGGAACCTTGACATCAGTGTGTGACTGGCAGTAGCCGGATCGCGCCGACAGAAGAAAGTTAGAAGAGAAGCCGAAGTGGCCGCCATTGCCGCACAGAAAATCAGGATCAGGCTCAAGGCCTACGATCACGACGCCATCGATCGCGCCGCCCGCGAAATCGTTGATACGGCCGAGCGCACCGGCGCGACCGTTTCCGGTCCCGTGCCGCTGCCGACCGAGAAGAACGTCTACTGCGTGATTCGTTCGCCGTTCAAGGACAAGGATTCCCGGGAGCATTTCGAGATTCGTACCCACAAGCGACTGATCGACATCAAGCAGCCGACCCCGAAGACCGTCGATTCCCTCCAGCGCCTGGACTCGCTCCCGGCCGGCGTTGACATCGAGATCCGACTGTAGGCAACAATGTCGGCGATTCTTGGAAAAAAACTTGGTATGACCCAGATCTTCAGGGAAGACGGAGAGGTCGTGCCTGTAACTGTGATTGAGGCCGGGCCCTGCCCGGTCACCGCGATCCGCCGCGAGGACCGTGACGGCTACTCGGCGATTCAGCTCGCGTTCGACGAGGTGAAGGAGTCGAAGCTGAGCAAGGCCGAACTCGGGCACCTTGCCAAGGCCGATGCGGCTCCGTCGCGCGTGCTGGTCGAGTTCCGCGACGTCGACCTCTCACCCGCCGAAGGCGGCGAGGGCGAAGAAGATTCCGGCGATGGCGAAGTGAGCCTCGGCCAGAAGGTGACCGTCAAGGATTTCGAGGAAGGCCAGAAGGTCAAGGTCGCCGGCATCACGATCGGCAAGGGCTTCCAGGGCACCGTCAAGCGGCACAATTTCGGCCGGGGCCCCGTTTCGCATGGTTCCCACAACGTTCGTGCCCCGGGCTCGATCGGCGCCTCCGCGTGGCCGGCCCGTGTTTTCAAGGGCATGAGGCTTCCCGGTCAGATGGGTGGGAAGCGCCGCAGCCAGCTCGGCCTGACGATCGCCGGCATCGACGCTGACCGGAACCTGATGCTGATCAAGGGCTCCGTTCCCGGAGCCAGGAACTCGATCGTGGAGATCCGTACAGATGGCTAGCGCCAAGGCGCCCGTTCTGGGCAAGACAACCAAGGCCGACCTGCCGGCCGGAATATTTGACGAAGCCTTCCACCAGTCGCTGGTGCATGAAACGGCCCGGGCCGATGCCAATGCGCGCCGCCAGGGCACCGCGTCGACCCTGACCCGTGGCGAGGTTTCAATGACCACCGCCAAGGCCTGGCGCCAGAAGGGCACGGGTCGCGCCCGCGTCGGTGCCCTCAGCGTTCCGAACCGCTACGGCGGTGGCGCTGCTTTCGGTCCGAAGCCCCGCCACTACACGGTGAAGGTGAACCGCAAGGCCCGGCGCAAGGCGATGCGCTCCGCGCTTTCAGTTCACGCCGAACGCGGCAGCGTGGCCGTGGTCAAGGCGGCGGACTTCGAGACTCCGTCGACCAGCGACGCAGCAGCGGCCCTGGACAAGTGGGGCGCAAAGCGTTCCACCGCTGTGATCATCCTCGGGGACGAGACCGGTTTGCTCAAGAGCTTCCGCAATATCCCTCGCGTTGATGTCCTTGAAGTCGGTGCGACCGGCGTGGTGGACGTGATCGGCGCCGCCTCGATCGTGATTTCAGATGGTGCCCTTGAAGTACTCGCGAAACAGTCGGCCGAACCGGCCCGCGGTACAGAAGACGACTCCGCGAAGGACGGTGAGTGATGGATCCCCGCAGCGTGATCATCCGGCCGGTGATTTCCGAGAAGGCCTACGCCCTGATCGCGGCCGGCAAGTACACCTTCCGGGTGGACGACCGGGCGAACAAGTTTGAGATCAAGGACTCGGTGGAGAAGGCTTTCGGAGTCGAAGTGGTCAAGGTCCGGACCTCAAAGGTCCATTCCAAGCCGAAGCGACGTGGCCTGCACCAGGGTCGCAGCCGCTCCTGGAAGAAGGCAATCGTCGAACTCGCCCCCGGCGACACCATCGAGCTTTTCGAAGGCGCGGCGGTCGAGTAGGGGCTGGGGGAATAAAGCAATGGCAATACGCAAGACAAAACCGACCAGCCCCGGGCGCCGCTTCGCGACCTATCAGCTGCGTGAGCAGATTACGGCGACCGAACCGGAAAAGAGCCTCGTCGAGGGGCTCAAGAAGTCCGGGGGCCGCAACGCGAACGGGCGCATCACCTCGCGCCATCGTGGCGGCGGTGCCAAGCGTCGCTACCGGAAGATCGACTTCAAACGGACCAAGGACGGCATCCCCGCCAAGGTCGCGACGGTCGAGTACGACCCGAACCGTTCCGCATACATCGCGCTGCTTCATTACGCCGACGGTGCCAAGAGCTACATCCTGGCCCCCTCGCAGATCGCGGTGGGGGACGTTGTGAGCTCCGGTCCCGGTTCGGACATCCGCCCGGGCAATTGCCTGGCACTCGGCGAAATGCCGGTCGGCACCACCGTCCATAACGTGGAGCTGAAGGCGGGCCAGGGCGGCAAGCTCGGCCGCAGCGCCGGCACCGCGATCCAGTTGGTGGCGAAGGAAGGTGACATGGTCACCCTGCGCCTCCCGTCGTCGGAGATGCGGATGGTCCGGGCGGAATGCCGTGCCACCATCGGCACGATCTCCAACGCCGAGCATCAGAACGTCAAGATCGGCAAGGCCGGCCGCAACCGTCACAAGGGCAAGCGCCCCCAGACCCGCGGTATCGCCATGAACCCGGTCGACCATCCGCATGGCGGTGGCGAGGCGCACAAGACCCCCGGTGGCCACCCGGTCACCCCCTGGGGCAAGCCCACGCTCGGGTATCGCACCCGGAAGAAGGGCAAGCAGTCCGACCGTTACATCGTGCGCGGCCGTCGTCGCGGAAAGAAGAAGGGTAGGTAGACCGTGGGTAGGTCAACCAAGAAAGGCCCGTACGTGGAGGAGCGGCTGATGAGCCGGATCAACGCCATGAACGAGGCCGGCAACAAGAACATGCTCAAGACCTGGTCGCGGCGTTCAACCGTCTTCCCGGAGATGGTCGGACACACGATCGCTGTCCATGACGGCCGCAAGCACGTGCCGGTTTTCATTTCCGAATCGATGGTCGGCCACAAGCTGGGCGAGTTTGCCCCGACCCGAACCTTCAAGTCGCATACCGGCGGTAAGGACTGATGGCGGCCGGCACAACCAGAAAGAACGCAGCGACGGAGGAGCCGGTGCTCGTCCGGGCGAGCTCGAAGTACGTTCGCGTGTCCCCGCGCAAGGCCCGTCTGATCGCTGATCAGGTCCGCGGCAAGCACATCGACGATGCCCGTTCCCTGCTGCAGTTTTCACCGCGTTCGGCGGCCGGCGACATCGCCAAGGTGATCGAGTCCGCTGCCGCTAACGCCGAGGCCAACCACGAGTTGATCGGTGACGAGATGATCGTCGCCGAGATCCGGGTCGATGAAGGCCCCACGCTGAAGCGGTTCCGGCCGCGGGCGATGGGCCGGGCCACTCCCATCCACAAGCGCACCTGCCACATTTCCGTGGCGCTGACACCGGAAGACGAGGAATAGAGGACCAATGGGACAGAAGATCCATCCCACAGGCTTCCGAGTCGGCTACATCCATGACTGGAAGTCCAACTGGTTTGCTGACAAGGACTTTTCGGACCTGCTGATGCAGGACCTGGCGATCCGCGATCACATCGAGAACAAGCTGGCGCATGCCGGGCTTTCAGACATCACGATCGAACGTCGCGGCGAGGTCGCCGTGGACATTCACACCGCCCGTCCGGGCATCGTGATCGGCAAGTCCGGCAGCGAGGTTGACGCGCTCCGCAAGGACCTCCACAAGATCACCGGGTCCCCGGTGAAGGTGAACATCCGCGAGGTCAAGCGCCCCGAACTGGACGCCACGCTGGTCGCCCAGTCGATCGCCGAGCAGCTCCAGAACCGCGTCGCCTTCCGTCGCGCGATGAAGCGTGCCCTGACCTCCGCCATGCGCTCCGGTGCCAAGGGAGTGAAGGTCCAGATCTCCGGCCGCCTGGGTGGCGCCGAGATGGCCCGCACCGAGGGTTACTCGGACGGTCGCGTGCCACTTCATACTCTTCGCGCCGACATCGACTACGGCTTTGTCGAGGCGAAAACCGGCACCGGCCGGATCGGAGTCAAGTGCTGGATCAACAAGGGCGAGGTAATGCCGGAGGGCTTTGAGTCCTCGCGGACCTCCGAAGAGCCCCCGCCGAGCGATCGACCCGAGCGCCGCGGCGGTCGTGGTGACGACCGCAGGGGAGGCCGTCGCTGATGTTGATGCCGAAGCGGGTCAAGCACCGCAAGGTCATGCGTGGCCGCCGTAAGGGCAACTCGAAGGGCGGCACCGCCGTGACCTTCGGCGAGTACGGGCTCAAGTCTCTCGAGCGAGGCTGGATCACCAACCGCCAGATCGAGGCTGCCCGAGTCGCGATGACCCGAAAGATGAAGCGCGGGGGCAAGGTCTGGATCAACGTGTTTCCGGACAAGCCGGTGACCAAGAAGCCGGCCGAGACCCGAATGGGCAAGGGCAAGGGCAACCCCGAAGGATGGGTTGCCGTGGTCAAGCCCGGCCGCATCATGTTCGAGGTTTCCGGTGTTCCCGAGGAACTTGCCCGCGAGGCGATGCGCGTCGCCGGCCACAAACTTCCGCTCAAGACCAGGTTCGTTCAGCGGGAAGGGGTGGAACAGTGAAGTCCGCCGAAATCCACAGCATGCATGACGTCGAGCTGGTCGAGAAGCTCAAGGAAGCCCGGGAGGAAGCCTTCAATCTCCGCCTTCGCCACGCGACCGGCGAGCTCGAGAACACGGCCGCGCTCGGTCGGGCCCGCCGCGACCTGGCCCGGCTGCTGACCGTCGCCAAGCAGCGCAATATCGACCTCGAGCGCGAGTCGAGCCACAAGTAGGAACCAATGTCAGAAGAAGAAACCGAAGAAACAACACAAGAGGAAGCACCGGTGGAGGAGACTCCCGAAGCCGAGGCTGCCGAGGAAACCGCCCCGGAAGCCGGTCAGGACGCCGATCAGCAAGCGGCGGCCGCCGACGAGCCGGCGGCCGCAGAACCTGCTGCCGATGAGCCTGCCGCCGAAGAGGATCCCCTCGCCGACCTGCCTTGGAAGGAACGGCGCCGGCTGCTCAAGTCCCGCGAGTCCGGCGAGGCCGGACCGGAGCGCTCGGCCACCCAGCGCCAGGCCGACCGCGATGCCGAACGGCTCCGCAAGGCCGGTATCCGCCGCAAGCGCCGGGAAGAGATCAAGGTCGCCCGCAAGGGTGACGGTGTCGGCACGCCCCGGGCCGAAAAAACCCGGACCGGCAAGCCGAAGGAACGGCAGGGCACAGTCGTTTCCGACAAGGCAGACAAGACAATCACCGTGCGGATCGACACCGCTCGCCGGCATCCGGTCTACGAGAAGATCGTCCGCCATTCGCACAAGATCCACGTGCACGATGAGCGAAACGAGGCCAACGAGGGCGACGTGGTCAGGGTGATCGAAACCCGCAAGCTTTCCAGAAGCAAGCACTGGCGTCTGGTCGAGGTTGTGGAGAAGGCGAGGTAGAAGGTGATCCAGCAGGAATCCAGACTTCGCGTAGCCGACAACTCCGGTGCCCGTGAGCTGCTTTGCATTCGCGTCAAGGGCGGATCGCATCGCCGTTACGGTTCGATCGGCGACGTCATCACGGCAACCGTCAAGCAGGCCAGCCCTCAGGGCAGCGTCAAGAAGGGCGAGGTTGTGCAGGCTGTGATCGTCCGTACCAGGAAGGAACTCGGACGCGCGGACGGCACCTATATCGCCTTCGACGAAAACGCAGCCGTGCTCATCGACGCCCAGAACAATCCCCGCGGGACCCGCATCTTCGGACCGGTTGCCCGCGAACTGCGCGACCGTGACTTCATGAAGATCATCTCGCTGGCACCGGAGGTGCTGTGATGAGAGTTCGTACCGACGACCTGGTCGAAGTGATCAGCGGCAAGGAAAAGGGCAAGCAGGGCAAGGTGATCCGCACCAACCCCGAACGGCAGACCGTGTTTGTCGAGAGCCTCAACATGATCAAGCGCCACCAGCGTGCCCAGCCGTCTCCGGACGGACGCGGCCAAGGCAAGGAAGGCGGGATCATCGAAATGGAGGGCCCGATCCACGTATCCAACGTGATGCTGGTTGACCCGACCGACAACCGGCCGACCCGGATCGGCATCCGTACCACCGACGACGGCAAGCGCCAGCGCTTCTCCAAGCGCACCGGCGAGACCATTTAGTGAGCAACATGGAAGCAGCAACGACAACAGAGCAGGCAATACCGCCGCCGCGGCTCAGGGACGCCTACAACAACGAGGTGCTCCCGCAGCTGATCTCGAAATTCGGCTACACGACCCCGATGCGGGCGCCCCGCCTCGAGAAGATCACCCTGAACATGGGCCTCGGTTCATCGGTAGATACCAAGGCGCGCGAGAAGGCGATCGGCGAACTCGCACTGATTGCCGGCCAGATGCCGAACACGCGGATCGCAAAGAAGTCGATCGCTTCTTTCAAGCTGCGCGAAGGCATGCCGGTCGGTGCTTCGGTGACCCTGCGCGGCGCGCGGATGTGGGAGTTCCTCGACCGGCTCTGCTCGATAGCGATTCCGCGCATCCGCGACTTCCGGGGCCTCAAGGCGACCAGCTTTGACGGCCGCGGGAACTACTCGATGGGCGTGCGGGAACAGTTGATCTTCCCTGAAATCGACTATGACACCGTCGATGAGACCCGCGGTCTCGATATCACGATCACGACGTCCGCCCCGACGGACTACGAGGCTTTTGAGCTGCTGCTCGGCCTGGGCATGCCTTTCGCGAAGGAAGGCCGTCCGGTTCCCGAGGGTGCTGAGAACGCCGATGACGCATCCGCCGAGGAGGCACCGGTCGCAGAGGCCGAGGCCGCTCCGGCAGAGGCCGAAGAAGCAGCAGACGACAATGAGATCCCGGCTGAGGAATCCGATTCCGCCGGGGCCGAAGAAACGCAGGAGGACCAGGCCTAATGGCCAAGACGTCACAGAAGGTGCGCCAGCAGCGCAAGGCGAAGTTTTCGACCCGTGAGTACAACCGGTGCCGCCGGTGCGGACGCCCCCGGGCCTATTACCGGAAGTTCGGCATTTGCCGGATCTGCCTGCGTGAAGCCGCCCATGAGGGCTATATCCCCGGCATGACGAAGTCGAGCTGGTGAAACGATGCTGACCGATCCGATAGCTGACTACCTGACCCGCATTCGCAATGGCCTCAGTTCCGGTCTCGCGACGATCGAGGTTCCCTCTTCCAGGGTGAAGCTGGAGATCTCCCGCATCCTCAAGGAGCAGGGCTATATCTCGGATTTCGAGAAGGCGGCCGCCGAGGTAGGCGAGAAGATCACAGTCGAGCTCAAGTACACGAAGGACCATCAGCCGGTGATCAGTGGTCTGGAGAGAGTTTCCCGCCCGGGCCGCCGCCGTTATGTGAACCACGGTGAGGTCCCCCGGGTTCACGGCGGTACCGGCACCGCGATCATCACCACTTCGCATGGGGTGATGACCGGTCACGAAGCAAAAAAGGAAGGCGTCGGCGGCGAGGTGCTCGCCTACGTCTGGTGATGAGGAACCGATGAGCCGAATTGGAAAAAAACCGATCGAGCTGCCCTCCGGGGTGGAGGTCGACATCAAGCCCGGGCTGGTCACGGTCAAGGGCCCGAAGGGTGAGCTTTCGCAGGAGATCTCGACCGATATCACCGTCAGCCAGGACGAAGGCACGATCAGCGTAGAGCGGCCGACGAACCGGCCCAGCCATCGGGCCCTCCACGGGCTTACGCGCAGCTTGCTCGCCAACATGGTGGTTGGTGTCACCGAGGGCTACCAGAAAGTGCTGGAAATCCAGGGTGTCGGCTACCGCGCTGCGGCGAAGGGCCGGAACCTTGAGCTGGCGCTTGGATTTTCACATCCGGTCAGCGTTGAGGCCCCCGAAGGAATTGAGTTCGAACTTCCCCAGCCGACGGAGATCATCGTCAAGGGGATTGACAAGCAGAAGGTCGGTCAGGTCGCGGCGAATATCCGCATGAGCCGGCCGCCGGAGCCTTACAAGGGCAAGGGAATCCGTTATCGCGGCGAACACGTCGCCAGGAAGGTCGGTAAGCGAGTATGACCGTCATTACCAATCGCCAGCGTCGGCAGCGCCGCCGCTACCGCGTGCGGGCCAAGGTCGCCGGCACCGCGGAACGTCCGCGCCTGTCCGTCTTCCGTTCCAACCGTGGTGTGTTCGCCCAGCTCATCGATGATGTCGATGGCCGGACTCTGGCCGCTGCCAACTGGACCGAATCCGGGCTCAAGGGGTTGCGGGGAACAGAGCAGGCGAAAAAGGCCGGCGAGCTGCTGGCAGAACGTGCAAAAAAGGCGGGCGTCGAGACATGCGTCTTCGACCGAAGCGGCTACCGTTACCACGGCAGGGTGAAGGCCCTGGCCGAAGGTGCGAGAGAGGGTGGGCTGGAGTTCTAGGAACTTCAGTACGGTGAAGAGCTGAAATGAAGGGAATGAATACAGCCCGCATTGAAACGGTCAGCCCGAAAGGGCTGGACCTGCAGGAACGTGTGATCGAGATCAACCGTGTGGCCAAGGTGGTCAAGGGTGGTCGCCGCTTCTCGTTCACTGCCCTGGTAGCAGTCGGAGACGAAGAATCGGTCGTTGGCATCGGCTATGGCAAGGCCCGGGAAGTCCCGCTGGCGATCCAGAAGGCCGTTGAGAATGCCCGCAAGGATCTGGTGCGTATTCCCAAGTACGGGGACACGATCACCCACAAGATCATCGGGCGGTTCGGAGCCGGCCACGTGGTGCTGCGCCCGGCCAGCCCGGGAACCGGGGTCATCGCCGGTGGCGGTGTCAGAGCCGTGCTCGAACTTGGCGGTGTGCGTGACATCCTCACCAAGTCGGTCGGTACCCAGAATCCGATCAACCTGGTCAAGGCGACCATGGACGGCATCGTCCGCCTGCGCCGGCCGGAGGAAGTCGCCGAGCTGCGCGGCCTGACGATCAGCGAGGTACTTGGTATCGACCGGGACGCCGAGGCGGAAGCCGCGGCCACGGAAGCCGGGGGAGAGGCAACACCCGCTGCTGAGACCCCGGCCACGGAGACGGCCGAAGCCGCCGCGACTCCCGCCGAAGCCACCGCGACTCCGGCTGACATCGCCGCAGTCGAGGAGAAGGCTGAGGCCGACGTCGCGGCCGGTGATGGTCCGGTCGCCGACCACGGGTCGGAGCCTTCCGGTTCCGAAGTCGAGGCAGAAGTCAAGGCCGAGGCCGATCTCGGGGAAGCCGTGACTGAGAACGCCGAAGAGACACAGAGCTCCGAGGAAGTCAAGGAAGATGCCGAGCAGGCCGCAGAAAGCGAAGAGTCCTGATGGCCAGGCTTTCGATCACCCAGATTCGTTCCGATATCAACACCAAGCCGAGCCAGAGGGGCACCCTTGCCGCCCTGGGCCTGGGCAAGCGCGGCCGTTCGGTCGAACGCGAGGACTCGCCCCAGCTTCAGGGTCAGCTCAAGGTCGTTTCCCACCTGGTCAAGGTGGAGGAGGCCTGATGGCTGACAAACAGGAAAGCCGCGAAGACGAAATCGGCCTTCATAACCTGAGTCCGAAGCCGGGTTCCCGCCGTCCGAAGAAGCGGATCGGCCGCGGCCCCGGATCGGGAACAGGCAAGACTTCCGGCCGCGGACACGGCGGCCAGGGCCAGCGTTCGGGCAACCGGCGCAAGGTCAATCTCGAAGGTGGCCAGACCCCGATTCACATGCGGATGCGCAAGTTGCGCGGTCCACATATGAAGAAGTCGATGCCTTTTGAGAACTTCCGGACCACAACCCAGCCGGTCAACCTGTCTGACCTCGAGGATCGCTTCGAGGCCGGGGCCGAGGTGAACCCGGAAACCCTGAAGGCCGCCGGACTGGCGACCCGCAAGGATCCGGTCAAGATCCTCGCCCGCGGTGAGATCAGCAAGGGCCTGAACGTCAAGGCTCACGGTTTTTCGGCTGCGGCCCGTGAGAAGATCGAAGCCGCCGGCGGTAGCTGCGAGTTGATCGACTGATGGTCGCGACAGTCGCGAAAGCGTTCTCCGTCCCGGAGATCCGCAGGAAGCTCCTGTTCGTGGCAGCCATGCTGGCCCTGTACCGGCTTGGCGCCTACATTCCCGTCCCCGGCATTGACATCAATGCGGTCAAGGACCTTGAGGATCAGCTCACCGGCTCGAACATCCTGGGTTTCCTCAACCTTTTCTCGGGTGGGTCGCTTTCCCGACTCTCGCTGTTTGCCCTGGGCATCATGCCCTACATCACAGCCTCGATCATCCTGCAGCTTCTGACCGTGGTTGTGCCTTCCCTGGAGCGACTCCAGAAGGAGGGCGAGGTTGGCCAGCAGAAAATCACGCAGTACACCCGTTACCTGACGGTCGGACTGGCCGGAATGCAGTCTTTCGCCTACGTTTTTCTCTTCAACTCGCTTTCGGCCGGCGGCAACAGTGTCGTCTCCAACATGAACGTCAGCAATGTCCTGCTGATCGTGATCAGTCTCACCGCCGGTACCGTCCTCCTGATGTGGATCGGCGAGCTGATCACCCAGCGCGGGATCGGCAACGGTATCTCCCTGCTGATCTTCGCCTCGATCGTTTCCGGGGTTCTCCCGGGAATCCAGACCTGGTGGAACAACCCCGACCAGGTCTTCGTAGTGCTGGTTCCGTTCATTGTCCTCGGCGTAATCGTCGCAATCGTCTTCGTCCAGGAAGGCCAGCGCCGCATCCCGGTTCAGTACGCCAAGCGCGTGGTCGGTCGCAAGATGACCCAGGGCGGCTCAACCTACCTGCCGCTGCGAGTCAACATGGCGGGTGTGATCCCGGTCATTTTCGCGGCTTCGATCATGGCTCTGCCGCCGACCATCGGCCAGTTGATCAACACCCCGGCCGCCCGCGACTTCGCCGCTTTCCTCAGCCCCTCAAGCTGGGCCTACGTGGTTGGCGAAGTGTTCTTCATCATCATTTTCACCTACTTCTACACGGCGGTCACCTTCAATCCCGTCGATCAGGCCGACAACCTGAAGAAGTACGGCGGCTTCATCCCCGGTGTTCGGCCTGGTCGTCAGACCGCCGAGTACATCGACCGGATCCTCAGCCGGCTCACCTTGGGCGGCGCGCTGTACCTCGCGGCGGTCT
>JBGAOF010000039.1:0-13001 GCA_044221915.1 Solirubrobacterales bacterium | reverse complement strand
CGCCACGACTACTCGCTCGGCGCGTTCGCCAGCGGGCTGCGGGACCTGCTCGTGGCGCTCAAGGTGGAGCGGGCCACCGTGGTGGGCCAGTCGCTCGGTGGCGGGATCGCCATGCAGTTCTGCTACCAGTTTCCCGAGCACACCGCCCGGCTCGCCCTGGTTGACACGGGCGGCATCGGCCCGGAGGTCAACCCGGCACTGCGCGCCGCGTCCCTGCCCGGTGCCGAGCTTGTGCTCCCGCTCCTTTTCTCGCCGACCCTCCATGATGCCGCGCTCAAGGCCCGGAATTTCCTTTCGGGCTTCGGCCTGCGCGGAAGCGCCGACATCGAGGGAGTCGCCGAAGGTTTTGCCTCGCTGACCGAAGCGGATGCTCGCCGGGCTTTCCTCCATACGGTCCGCTCGGTGATCGACCCTTCCGGCCAGCGCGTCTCGGCCGCCGATCGCCTGTATCTGACCCGCGAGATCCCGTCATTGATCGTCTGGGGTGACCGGGACCGGATCATTCCGGTCTCCCATGCCGAGCTGGCCCATGAGCTGATGCCCGGCAGCCGGCTTGAGATATTCCCAGGGGCCGGGCACTTCCCCTTCAACGATGATCCCGATCGCTTCATCGAGGTGCTGGAGGATTTCATCGCTACCACCGACGAGGCTGAGCTCGATCAGGACCACATCCGCCGGATGTTGCTCGAATACCAGTCCGGAAAGAACTGAACTCCGGCAGCTGGCGCAGGGCCGCTTTGCGCAATTCCGGAATACTTGGGGCATGGAAGAGGAACTGCCGGTTGATCAGGTCGTTTCGGCCCTGGAGGGCTATCAGGAACGCACGATAGGTCTCTACCGGGAACACCCGGATGACCCCGAGGCCTGCGTGAAGGCTCTGGTCCGGCTCCATCTGGCTTGGACAGAGGAGAACCCGGACCGTGCCCGGATGGTTGCCCGCTACCGCAACCCGGTGATGGCCGGCCCGGGGCGCGAGCGCCTGGCCGCGTCAAATGCCTGCTACTTCGAGGAATCGAAGCGCTGGATGAGCACGGCCGCCGAAACGGGAACCATGCCCCGGCTTTCCTTCAACGTCCTCCATGCCCTTGTCTTCGCTCCGACGCAGGAGCTGGCGAAGCACTGGCTCGGAGACCGCCTGCGGAAGCGGCCGACCGATTACGCTGAAGCGATGGGGGCCGCAGCCTGGGCCGGAATCCTCGCCGCCGGGGCCGCCCTCGAATCCGGCCGGGAAGCGACAGAATGATCGTCGACGCTTGGCTGCAGCACCCCACCCCTGGGTTTCTGTCCCATCGCGCTTTCGCGTCGCTGATGAGGTGGACCGGCCAGGAGGCACCCTCCGCCGAGATCCCGGTCGAGGTGACCATCGGGGCGCTGGACGAAGCCGGGGTCGACCTCGGCCTGCTCAGTGCCTGGCATGCGCCATCAGGACCGATGCTCGGCAACGACGAGGTCGCGGCCTGGTGCGCAGCCCATCCGCAGCGCTTCTTCGGCATCGCCTCGGTTGACCTGTCACGACCGATGGAGGCGGTCCGTGAGTTGCGCCGCCGGGTTGAGGACGATGGCTTCAAGGGCCTAAGGGTGCTGCCCTGGCTCTGGGAGACCCCACCGACCGACCGGCGGTTTTACCCGCTCTTTGCCGCCTGCGTCGAACTCGGAGTTCCTTTCTGCACACAGGTTGGCCACACCGGACCCCTCATGCCCTCCGAATTCGGCCGGCCGATCCCTTATATCGACCAGGTCGCAATCGACTTTCCCGAGCTGACCATCGTGGGAGGGCATATCGGCTATCCCTGGACGGAGGAGATCGTCGCCGTCTGCCGCAAGCACGAGAACGTCTTCATTGACACCTCCGCCTATACCCCGAAGCGCTATCCGGCGGAGCTGGTCGAATACATGAAGTCGAAATCCGGGCGAAGGAAGGTTCTCTGGGGGTCGAATTACCCGATGATCGGGCCCGGGTCGGCCCTTGACGGAATCGACGCACTCGGCCTGGACGAGGAGACCACGGATCTGTTTCTCGGCGGCAATGCCTGGCGGGTCTTCGGGCTGGGCTGACGGCCGTTCAGAGGTCCACCGGAGCGAGTTCCGGCCTTTTCGCAAGACGCCCGTCCCCGGACGATTTTCCGGCCAACCGCCGATAGATCCAGGGGGCAAGGAAAGCTCCGGCCCAGCGCAGCTCGGCCATCACCCGGGCCGGCAGTGGCCGTTTCACTGGTGCCGAGGCCTCGCCCGGCCAGGATTCCCCGGCCGGCATGGGGTCCAGCAGGCTGAATATTCCGTCAGCCAGCAACTGGTGCCCGGCCGGGTTGAGGTGGAGCCGGTCATCGCACCAATGTTCGGGGTCCGCGACTTCAGCCGAATCGGCGACATCCAGGATCAAGGTCCCGTGGCGGGTGGCGATCCTCCTCAGTCCACGGTTGAACTCGGCCATGGTGTCGGAGAGCAGCCGGCCCAGCGGCATCATCAGCGCCGGATCGGGATAGGTGACCGTGAGCACCGTGGCGCCCGTTGCCGCCAGCCGGGCCTGCATGTCATCCATGCGGGCCAGTACCCGGTCAATGTCACAGCCAGGGCGGATCACATCGTTGATCCCGCCGATCAGGCTGACCAGATCCGGACCCATGGCGAGGGCCGGCTCCATCTGATCTTCGTCGATCTGTCCGATCAGCTTGCCCCGGACCGCCAGGTTCGCGTAGAGCAGCTCCTCCTGCGAGGCCGCCAGCCTCGACGCGAAACGGTCCGCCCAGCCCCGTTCAACGCCGCCGGGGCCGGTCGGGTCGCCGACCCCTTCGGTCTGACTGTCGCCGATTGCGACGAATCGTCGGAATGTCCTGGGTCCGTCTTCGCTCATTCCTGAAACCTAGCCGTCCAGCGGCCCTTTCCGGAGCCGGGCTCAGAGAGGCATTCGTTCGATCGTTGCCGGCAGGGCCGGTATCCGGCAGCGCCTCATCTCGGCCTTGAGGGCGTCTCTCATGGCCAGCAGCAGTTCCCGATCGGCCGGGTCGATGGCCCGGCCGCTGTCCCGGTCAACCAGATTGTTCACCTGGTCCGGATCACTGCGCCGATCATAGAGCTCAAATTCGGGCGGCCCGCCATTCGGGTCCAGATAGATCGCGTATGTGGCTTCCGGGGTGCGCCAGGCCCGGATCCGGTTGGCGCCCGGGGTGACATCCCGGTAGGCGGTGCCAGACTGGTGATCATCGAAAGTGAACAGGGTCCCGTCCTGCACCGATTCGGACTGCTCGTCCAGCACTGGCACCAGGCTGCGTCCTCTCAGTTCCAGGCCGGTGATATCAACGCCGGCGAGCTCCGCCATGGTCGGCAGGACGTCGCAGATCGAGGCTGGCGCGTGGCTTTGCCGACCCTCCGGGAACAGGCGCGGGTTGGAAACGATCAGGGGTACGTTCAGGGTCTCTTCGTAGGCGTTGAACATCTTCTGCCTCAGCCCCCCGTGTGACATCCCGAGCTCACCGTGATCGGAAGTGCGGAAGATGACGGTCTTCGACCGCAGGGATTCAGGGTCATCGGGATCCCCGAGGGCATCGAGAACCCGCCCGATCTTGGCGTCGGCCAACCGGTGGAGGTGAGCGTAAAAGCGGCAGTACTCCAGTCGCTGTTCACCTTCGATCGGCCCGAGAAATCCGAGCTGTCCCATCTTCAGCCTGCCGTGGGCGCGCGGCTTGTTCCTCAGGGTCTCGTCAACCGTCGGGGGCAGCGTTATTTCACCGAGGTCCGACCACTCCTCGTCCCGATAGCCCCCTTCACTGTAGGAGGACGGATAACCGAGC
Source organism: Solirubrobacterales bacterium (assembly GCA_044221915.1). Taxonomy (GTDB): domain Bacteria; phylum Actinomycetota; class Thermoleophilia; order Solirubrobacterales; family 70-9; genus 67-14. The sequence continues at coordinate 9,213 of JBGAOF010000039.1, read as the reverse complement.
ACGTCATGCGGATTGACCAGGGAGAAGACCAGCGCCCAGGGTTCAGGCGGCGGGTCGGCAAGGAACTCCTCGACCTGCCGGGTGAAATCCTCGTCGAATCCTTCCTTGCTCTTTCCCGAGCCGTGGCCGCCGCCGAAATGAGCCGGATCGATGTTTTCGCCCGCATCCGGGGGGACCCAGCCCTCGAATCCGTAATCCACGGCGAGACGCTCGGCATCGGCCTGCGACCAGTCAGCCCCCAGCGGCTGTGTCAGATGCCATTTACCCTTCAATACGGTCCGGTATCCGGCCCGGGCGAGCACACTGGGCAGGTTCTCCATGCCCGGATCAAGTTCACGTTCGTCGGTACCGCCGTCGGGCCGCCGGATCGCACCCTTCACCGCCGTGGCCAGCATTTCCAGGGGGCCCATTTCACCGGATTTCACCGCTTCGACGCCTTTCCGCAGGGCGTGTCTGCTGTGGTTGCGATCGATCTCGGCCCCGCCGCGGGTCAGGGTCAGGTCCACCCCGTGTTCGGCGGGCCATCGACCGGTGAAAAGCGAAGCCCGGCTCGGCGAGCACATGGCCGACGCGATGCAGGTTTGATCGAAGGTGACCCCCGTCCGGGCCAGTTCGGCATCGGCGGGCATCAGCCGGTCGAGCCATTCCTGGCCTTCGGGCCAATGCATCGGATAGCGCTGCTGGTCGGTGATGATCAGCAGCAGGTTCGGCGGGGCCGTCGCCATGTTTTCCTCCTTGCCGGCCATGCTCAGATTCCCGCTTTCGGGCAGCCCAGCCGCTGGAAGGCGGCCTTGCCGGTGTAGCTGCCGCGCGGGTAGAAGCGGCCCATGATCCGCGCCGCGTTGAACGGGGTAGTCACGTCCTGGATCGAATGCCGGAAGCTGGCGGAAGGGATCACGTTCCGGGTGAGGAGCAGCTGGGAATCCGGCCGCCCGGCTCCGTCGCCATCGGGATCGGCCGGCAGCCACGCGACTCCGCACTTTCGCTTCGCGTTCCACGGTCGGTCGGCGGCGAGCGAAACCACGATCGTGTACCGCCGCTTCACGCCTTTGAGTGGAACCTGCTCGTCAAAGAGGCAGCGGTGGGTTCGGGTGGTTGCCAGGGACTCGATCGTGCACATGTCCCATTCGACCAGCTGGCCGCCTTGGGCCCGGCGGTTGCCCTGGAAGGTCCTCGGTGTCGTCGGCATGCTGCCGCGTATCACCACGACTTTGCCGTAGCGAAGGCTGATTGCGCCGGTCATGTAGCGGGCGTCGTTGTTGGCGTAGAGAGTGCCCTGCTCGACCGGGTTCGCGGCCCAGGTCGCGGCGAAGTCCTCGTCGCTCTTGTACCGGGCCATCGACTGGCCCAGATTGAAGAACTTGATGAAGCTGAAGGTCGGTGTGGCCGGATTGGTCAGGGGGTCCTTGCCGGGCCAGTTGACGAGATTGTTGTATAGCGGCAACGGCAACGGGTTCGATACGTAGTTGTGGTTGGAGTTCAGCGCGTGGCAGAGCGCCTGCCCGCTCAGCACCGTACCGTCGGCGAGGATCAGCTCCGGCCGCGGAATTCCGGTGCCACCCGAGAGGGTTCTGCCCTTGTCCGGAACATAGACCCGGTAAAGAATGTCCTGATAGGCATCCTCGGATGGTGCCGCATAGAGCGTGTTGCGGGCGGGGTTTGACGGGGCCTGGCTGCCGACCACCCGTACCGTCCAGGACCGCTTTTTCGCCCTGCGGTCCCGCCCGGGAAGGCTTGTGTTGACCGAGCCCCGGTCGGGCCGGATCTGCCGGTCGGAGATCGACCCGGTGGGGATGCCACCACTGGATTCATAGGCGTTCAGGGACGAGTAGCGGGCATGTGGATAAAAACCGCGGAGCTTCAGGACAGCGCCGGGTGGAGTCCTGAATTTCGCTCCCCAGTAGGTGATTTCGGTCCCGGGATAAGCCATGTTGGTGAGGTCATTGGAAGCGGTGAACGGGCCGGTCCAGAAGCAGCCCACGGTCGGCAGGCCCTTGGGGTTGTAGCCGTCGGGGACCAGTTCGGCCCGAGCCTGGGGGGTGAAGAAAAGAACAACGGCGAGGGCAGCCAGCAGCCCCGGAACCGATTTCCTGATTGCCCTCATGTCTTGCCTCCAGCCCTCTGGCGGCATCCGGGTCACCGGTCTCCGCCCTCGTAGTGTTATCTGCCTGACCCCAGTTTACTGACGCGCGTCAAGTATTCATAAAAGGCCGGCTTGCGTGAGTAGTCGTCGCGCAGCAGGCCGAAGTACGACTGGTAGTCGGGTCCCTGACTGTTGTTGTCCCTGAGTCCGAACCAACGGAAGTCGGTAATGCCGTAGGTACCCCGGTAGCGGTGGGCCGTGTTCACGAACTGGCGCAGAATCTGCTGCTGTTCGGCCTCGCTCCTTCCCGGTCCGGTCGGCCAGCCGGTTTCCTCGATCTTCAAGGGAACCCGGGGTCCAAAACCGGCCTTGGGCATATAGCACTCCCGCATCTGCGCGAGGGCCTCAAGGAAGGCATCTCCGTAGTTTTCAATCAGGACGGCCGGCGGCAGATAGGTCCCCGGGTAGAGGTCCAGCCCGACCCAGTCGGTTGCCTTCCGCAACGGTTTGCCCCCACGCCGTGCGAGGGCATCCCAGAAGTTGGCGTCAGCCTCGGCCCCGAACCGCCAAGCGAAGTTGAATCCGATCTTCAGCCTTCCGAAGCCGAGCCGGTTCGAGTAGCGCTGCGCCGTCTGGACACCGCTGACAAGGGCCTGCACGGAGTTCTTCCAGGCACCGTCGGAGGTGTTCGGTGAAAAGGCGAGATTGACCTCGTTGGTGATCTGCAGTGACCTGACCGCCCGGATCGGGCCGAAAGCCCTGACCACCCTTCTCACATACTCACGCCAGGCGGCGATATCGCCATCTTCGGAAGGACGAGGGTGATACCTCACCTGAAGCTCAACTCCAAGGCCGATCCGCCCGTAATGACGGGCCATCCGCTGGAAGTGGCGGATCCCCTTCCCCCCGTCAGACATGAACAGCCGGTTCAGACGAACCGTGAAATCCCGGTCCGAGGCCAGCTGCCTGAGAGCCCGGTCGCGCCGCCGCCAGTCCTCTGGCACCACCGTTGTGGTCTGCCCGGCGCCAATCTCTCCGGCGAGGCGGGGGCCGATGCCAAAGTGAAGCCTCGGGCCGGGGGCGGGCAGATCGTCTGCGTAGCTTTGCTGGCAAAGCGGATCGGGCAGTTGCGGCGCAGGGGTTGCGGAAGGTGGCAACTTGCCTCCCATATCCCAGGGCATCGCCCGGGCCTGGCCGGCGCCGAAAGGGGTCGCCGCAGCCAGTCCCGAAATGGCAACAACTGCCAGCAGAATGAATAAGGGTCTCTTCATGCCATGACTCCCGTCCCCTATTCAACGTGATCGCGGGCCGATTGGTGCGGTCAACGGGAACTTGCGACTGCCCCGCATGCGAACATGGGTTCGTGACATCGGCCTCCATCCTCCACGCAGACCTTGACGCGTTCTACGCCTCGGTCGAGCAGCGCGACAACCCCGCCCTGAGAAACCGGCCCGTCATTGTCGGCGGCGGAGTCGTGCTGGCCGCCAGCTATGAAGCAAAGGCCCGCGGGATCTACACGACCCTGAACGGCCGCGATGCCCGCCGGATCTGCCCCGAGGCGGTATTCGTCGAACCCCGGATGGAGGCATATTCAACGGCCAGCCGGATGGTCTACGGGATCTTCAACGACACCGCACCGGTGGTCGAGGGGATTTCGATCGACGAAGCGTTCCTCGAGGTGAGGGGCATGGAGCACATTTCCGGGACTCCAACGGAGATCGCCGCCAGTCTGCGGCGGCGGGTGCTGGAAGAAGCCGGCCTGCCGATCTCGGTCGGAGTGGCCCGGACCAAGTTCCTCGCCAAGGTGGCGAGCGGTGCCTCCAAGCCGGATGGCCTGCTGGTTGTCGAGCCGGAAGACGAGCAGGGCTTCCTCCATCCGCTCCCGATCCAGTCACTTTGGGGCGTGGGCCGGGTCACGACCTCAAAACTGAACAGGATGGGGATTCGCACGGTCGGCGACGTCGCCCGGACCAGCCTTGTCCGGCTGGCTGAGGCGATCGGCGATTCCGCCGCCCGGCACCTGATCGACCTCGCCAACGGGCGCGATCCCCGTCCGGTCAGGGCCCGCCAACGCCGCAAGTCGATCGGGGCCCAGAGTGCGTTTCCCCGGTCCTCACGCAGCCGGTCGGAGATCGATTCCCTGGCGGCCGCGCTGGTTGACCGCACCTCCCGCCGCCTGCGGGAAGCGGGCCGGGCCTGCCGCACCGTGACGATCGGATTGCGCTTCGGGGATTTCACCCGGGCTAGCCGGGCCAGGACCCTGCCCTTCCCGACCGACCAGACCGAAACAATCCTCGCCGCTGTCAGGGAGCTTTTCGGCCTTTCCTCCGATGAGATCCAGCACAAGGAACTGACCCTGATCGGCATCTCCCTGGGCAACCTCGAGCAGGCCGACACCGTCCAGATGGAGCTGCCCCTGAACGCCGATCCCGATCGCTCCCTCCGGGACCTGTCGGCCCTGGATCAGGCAGTTGATGATGTCCGGGCGAAATTCGGCGAGGATGTCATCAAGCGGGCCTCGATGATCGATGCCGACCAGGGTGTGCCGGTGCCGACCTTGCCGGAACAGGGCTGACCCCCTCCCTTCGTTTCCAGCTCAGCCGCCCAGCCGGACCCAGGTTCGGGTCACGCTTCGGTTGCCGGCCCGATCGAGAGCCACCGCCTTGTAGATCAACCTCTGGCCCCGGCGGCGGTGGCTGATCCGGCAGCTCAGGATCCCGGAAGTGCGATCGCGGCCAGCGCACCTCGCCCGGCGAATTGACGAATAGGTGGCCCCGCGGCGGGGACCGCGGATCCGCACCACCGGAGCGGTCCGGTCAATGCTGATCCCCCGTACCGTAACCGTCGCCCGGCCGCCGTTGAACGCGACGATGGCCCGGGTCACCTGCTGGCCACGCCCGTCCCGGCTGAGGCGCCGAGGGTAAGGACAATCTTCAGTCAGCCCGGAGCCGCGGGTCTGGCAGCGGAAAACGACCGTCACCGGCCTCCGGTACCAGCCGAAACGGTTCTTGCCCCGGGTTGCGACCCGGCCGGTGAGCAGGGGGTCGTGCCGCTCAACCTCAGCGGAGGAAGAATCGAAGTCGGAGTTCCCCATGTAACGGGCCGTCACATGCCTTGTCCCCCCGTGACGCAGGTTTCGTTCCAGCACAGCCAGACCATCGGTCAGGGCCGACTCACCAACCACTCGGCCGTCAACGGTGAACCTCACCTGCCCGTCTGGCTCCGGCAGCCCCTCCGCTTCCGGCTCCACCCGGGCGGTCAGCGTTCCCGGTGCCAGGAAAAGGTCGGTCGTGGTCGCGGCTCCGAGCAGCGACACCTTCTGGGCCTTGGCCCCGACCGGGTTCTGGAAATGGACCATCATCAGGCCCTGCCCGGCATCGGCCTCGTAGGAGGCCACGTTCCGGGTCACGGTCAACGACTTTCCGGGCTGGTCGAGAACCAGCGGTCCTTCGCCGCTTTCGCCGGTCACGGTCAGCCCCGGTTCGTAGAGATCCACGCTGAGGGGGTCAACGAGCACCTCGGCCTCAGCGTCATACCCGAGCTGGTCGATCGGCTTCTCGCTGTAAGCCGAGTAGGTCTCAATCCCGTATGTGATGCGTGGGTTATCCGGGTTTATCCCGTAATCGGCGAGTTCCTTGAGCAGCACCGGCAGGACCATCACATCGCTGTCGTAGACGGCAGTGTCTGTGTCTCCCATCCGACCGTTCAGCCCCTGCTCATCGATCAACTGCCCATCTGGCTTCACCAGCTTCGCGACGAAGGCATCGTCGCGGCCAAGCCGGCTGTTGCGAAGGACAAGGTCGGGCTTGCCGTCGGAATCGGCGTCAATGACAATCTGGATCGACTGCCTGTTGGCGGGGATGTTCCAGGGTGCCTGGACCGCGATCGCGAAGTACCCGCGAGCGTCATCGGGATCGGCAACGAGGTTCGCGTCGGAGGTGAAGCCAACCAGCCGAATATCGGCATTCCTCTCGTCCGGAAGCCGCCAGCAGCCGACGCTGATTTCTCCGCCACATTCCGGGGCCTCGCCGCTTTCGGCTTGAAGTTCGAAACCGGCCGCGAGTGACCGGATGTCATTGTCGGGATCGCTATCACCAACCCCGTTTTGCCCGTCCGCAACGCCGACGCCACTGCCCGAAAGTTCAAAGGTCGCGATCTGTTCGGGCTGTCCGGCGGTGGCAGCGTCCCGGTGGATCCTGAGCGCCTCCGGCTGTGACATTTCCGAGGCCGGACGGGGAGCGGCGTAAACCGGAACACGGAGTGTGGCACCGGGATCATCCGATGCCACCAATACCCGCCCGAAGGCTTCGGCCAGGGTTTCCCGGGGCACGCCCGGGCGGGCCAGCCGGCCGATCGTGGGGTCGACCGCCTTGGTCAGGGCACTTGGATCACTGATGACCAGGCTGACCGTGGCCGTCGCGGTCTGGTCCGGGCCAACCGTCAGGCTGGCCGGTGAGACCGTGAACTCGGCCCCGGGAACCTCGTTGATCGGGTCATAGGTGAGGGTGTATTCAGCCTCGGAATCGGACTGGTTGTCAACCGTCAGTTCGCGAGTCATGGTCATCGGTCCGGTCACGGCCACGGGACCGAATGACAGGCTCACCGCTCCGCCCGCGGGATCGTAGGCCAGCACCTTGTTGCTGGTCGCGGCGACAGCATCGATTCGACCTGCCCCGACCCGCGGCGGGCCGTATCGGTCTCCGGCCGGTATCGCTGAACCGTTGACGAAAACGTCATGGGAAGCGGTGTTCATGATGTCCGCCTTGACCTGAAGTGGCGTCCAGTCCGGGTTTGCCTGACGAACCAGGGCAGCCAGGCCCGCCACCATCGGGGCGGCCATCGAGGTACCGGACTTGCTGGTGCCTTCGCTCCCCGACCCGACCGCCGCCGAGAACACCGAACCGCCCACGGCCGCGACATCCGGTTTGACATTGCCAGCCGCATGACTGCCGCGCGAGCTGAACGAGGAGACTTTGTCAACGTCGTCGGGGAAGTTCTGAAGTACCGCGTTGACGACAGTTTCATCGGCAGTCACAACATGCGACGCATCGAGTCCGGCCCGGATCGCATTCGCTCCGGAAGCTGCCATCAGAACCCCGGGGATCACGTCGGAGCCACCGATATTCGCCCTGAACGACTCGGCATCGCTGCCGAAGATATAGCCGACCGCCCCGGCCGCCGCGAGATTCTCGCTTCGGGTCGTCGAGGGGCATTCCGGGGCGGCGTCATGCCACCGGACCAAAACCACCTTGTCGGTGAACGTATTCAGTGGATACGGGGAGCAGGCGGTTTCATTTTCCGGCGGCGCGGCGACAACATCGCCGCTGAGGTCAGGTCCGGCTGTCCAGTCGTAGCGAATGGCCCGGGTTATCGGGAAAGTGCTCTGGTTGCCATCGATTGTGACTTTGGCCCCGTCAACCCGGGAGCCGGCGTCTTCGGTGCTGGCGACGGTGATCGCCCTTGAGGCGTTGCCGGGTCCTCCGCCGATGTCTGTGTGATCGCCGGAATTGCCGGCCGAGGCCACCACGCTCACTCCCATCGCGACGGCGGCATTGGCCGCTACCGCATCGCCGTCCACGACGGAGCCGAATTCCGAGCCGAGCGAGAGGTTGATCACGTCGGCGTGGTCGCTCGGGTTCCCGTCCTGGTTCGGATCGACCGCCCGGTCAATCGCCTGGGCGACAACGTTCGTGCTGCCTTCGCAGCCGAAGACCTTGATCGCGTAGACCTTGGCCTTCGGGGCCATTCCCGGGCCGATATTCATCGCCGCGAAATCGGTTGAATCGTTGTAGACCCCGTCGTAGGTCGACCCGTCGGATTTGACCCCATACCCCGCGGCCGAGCCCGCCACATGGGTGCCGTGGCCATCGCAGTCGATCGGGTTCTGATCGGGCTGCGGGTCCGGCTGATAACCCGGCGATTCGCGGTCGTCGTTGTAGCTGTCGCCGACCAGGTCGACCCCGCCGATGACCTTGGCGTTAGGGAACCCGGACTCAGGGACCTCAGTCTCGTTGTCGTGGGCCGCGTCGTAGGCTCCCGTCGTGCCGAGTCCACCAAAATCTGAATGGGTGTAGTCGACTCCGGTGTCGATTACTGCAATCGTCATGTCGTCACCGAGCTGGTTGGTCGCCGTCCAGGCATCGGGGGCTTTCTGGAGCGGTACCGCGGTGGCGTTGGAGGCCGTCTTCGGGGCGATCGGGAATACCGCCCGAACCCCCGGGATCTCCTCGAGTCGGCTCTTCTCGTCCGGATGGGCGGTGACCCCGACAGCGGCCATCAGGCTGTGGGTCCGGTAGATGACTTGCGCATCGGAAGGCAATGCGTCGATCACCTCCGATTGCGCCTGACCGATCTCGGTCCGCTGATCGAATGCAGCCGCCCGCGCAGCCCGGGGCCCGTCCTCGCGGGTGGCGAGGTAGACGCGAACGGTCGAAGCAGGATCGAGCTTCAGCAGAAAGGCCTGGTCTGCGGAAGACCCGGCGGCATGGTCCTGGATCCGGGCTGCGGAGGCCGGGCCGGAGCCCGCCAGGACCAGCAGCAGGAGCACCATCGGTGCGAGCAGGGATACCGGATTTACCCTTCTGCAGCCAACCAAGTTTCTGACCCTTCGCTCGTTTGCCGTACCTTGCGTGCCGACCCGCTCCGCCGCGGGCCCGCTTGAGCTTCTCCGCAGGCCCACTTGAATCTAAACCCGGGCCAAGCCGAAAGTGGCGGTTTTCGGCCCCCGCGCCCGCTCACGGCCCGGCCCCCGCGCCCGCGCCCGCTCACGGCCCGGTCCCCGCGCCCGCGCCCGCTCACGGCCCGTACCCGGCCTACCTGTTTGCGGGAACCGGCAGCGGCCGGAATCCGGAAATCCGGTATTCGATCTCATCGTCGACCGCCATCGCGATGTAGTCGATATAGGTCCGCCTGGGAATCCCCAGCTGGCCACCGTAGGTCGTATCGAGGACCGCAACCTTCTTCCTGATCGCCTGCCCGATCACCCTGAACATCTGCGGCATGGTCCGGGGGCCGGTCCACTGCGGGTCGGAGACGTCAACCTTGCCGCCGGGACGGACCGTGACGGTCGCCATGTAGGGATCCAGGCAAAAGCAGGAACGGACGACCTTCATCCGGTATCCGGCGATGCC
>JBGAOF010000038.1:6764-13035 GCA_044221915.1 Solirubrobacterales bacterium | reverse complement strand
GCCCCTCCTGCACCTGGCAATCCTCACGACGGCTTACTCCGCGTTGGCACGTCTGGCCCTGCGTCGTTTCTGACCTGCTGCAGGTCGGGGGGATCCGACCCGGGCCTGGTGAATCGAGATGGCAGTTGGAGGCGATAATCGCCCACTTCTGCCATCTCGATCCTCCAACGCTCGAGTCCAGGTAGCTGTGAGGCCGGGTGGGCGTAGTCCGGGACACTCGAGGGCGAGGGTGGCTGAATGCCGCCGTGGTGCGACCACCCACATAAGCCCGGGCTGCCTACACTTGGGCTATGAGCTTCCCCGGCACCCGGCTGCGCCGTCTGCGAAGGACCCCGGCCCTGCGCGGGCTGGTCCGAGAAACCGCTCTGAGTGCGGCCGAACTGATCCAGCCGCTCTTCGTCACCGCGGGCACCGGCCTGCGTGAGCCGGTCGAGTCGATGCCCGGGATCAGCCGCTTCTCGATCGCCGCCCTGGTCGAGGAAGCGGGTGAGATCGCCGCAGCCGGGATCCCGGCCGTTCTGCTTTTCGGCATCCCCTCGGAAAAGGATGAAGCGGGCAGTGGTGCCTATGACGACGAGGGCGTGGTCCAGATGGCGGTTCGTGCGCTCAAGGAAGCCCACCCGGACCTGGTCGTGATCACCGACGTCTGTCTTTGCGAGTACACCGACCACGGACACTGCGGCTTCGTCCGGGACGGCCAGGTCGATAACGACGTGACGGTCGAGTTGCTGGCCCGCACGGCGATCTCCCATGCCGAGGCCGGCGCGGACATGGTTGCGCCCAGCGACATGATGGATGGCCGGGTCGGCTCGATCCGCTACCAGCTTGATGAGGAAGGGCATCCCGACACAGCGATCCTTTCCTACGCGGCGAAGTTCGCCTCCGCGTTCTATGGACCGTTTCGGGAGGCGGCCGGTTCCACTCCGGCGACCGGGGACCGGCGGGGCTACCAACTGGACCCGGCGAACTCGGAGGAAGCGGTCCGGGAGGCCAGGCAGGACCTCGAGGAGGGAGCGGACGCGCTGATGGTGAAGCCGGCCGCCCATTACCTGGACATCGTGCGCCGGGTCAAGGATGAGACCGGTGCGCCGGTCGCCGCCTATCAGGTGTCGGGGGAGTATTCGATGATCAAGGCGGCCGGCATGAACGGCTGGCTCGACGAGCGGGCGGCGGTGCTTGAGTCGTTGCTATCGATCCGCCGGGCGGGTGCCGACTTCATCGTCACCTACTTTGCCAGGGAGGCCGCGGCATGGCTGGCATAAGCCGGGGCGCCCCGGACAAGGTCACGATCAAGGTTCGTGGCGATGGCCGGCCACTCGGGGACCACAGCGACGAAGTCGAGTATCAGGAAACCAGGGCGAAGGAGCATGAGGCGGCCCGTCGGCGGGCGGAACGCCAGACCAGCGCCGAGCTCTTCGAGCGAGCTCGCCGGGTGATGCCCGGCGGTGTCAATTCACCGGTGCGGGCGATGCGCCAGGTCGGGCTGGACCCGGTGTTCATCGAAGCAGCGGAGGGTGCCGAGGTGATCGACCGGGACGGGCGCCGATATCTGGACTGGGTTGGCTCCTGGGGGCCGATGATCCTCGGCCACACCGATCCCGGTGTGCTGGCCGCGATCGACGAGGCTGCCGCAAGGGGCACCAGTTTCGGTGCCGCCACCGAAGCCGAGGTGGAACTGGGTGAAGAGGTCGCTTCCCGGGTCCCTTCGGTGGAAATGATCAGGATGACCAGCTCCGGGACCGAGGCGGCGATGACCGCGGCCCGCCTGGCCCGTGCCTCCACGGGCCGTGAGATCCTGGTCAAGTTCGCCGGCGCCTACCACGGACATTCGGATGGCCTGCTGGCCGAGGCGGGCTCCGGGGTCGCCACTCATGGCATCCCTTCGGGGCCCGGCATCCCGGCGGCACAGGCGGCCGGCACGGTGGTCGTTCCCTGGAATGACCGGGAAGCGGTCACGGCCGCGCTCGAGGCCCATGATGTCGCCGCGGTCTTCGCCGAGCCGATCGCGGCCAACATGGGGGTCGTCCCGCCGGACGAGGGCTATCTGCAGTTCCTTCGTGAAGCGACCAGAAGGGCCGGGGCGATGCTTGTCTTTGACGAGGTCATCACCGGCTTCCGGGTCGCCCGGGGTGGTGCCCAGCAACTCCTCGGGGTGAGCCCGGACCTGACCGTGATGGGCAAGATCATCGGTGGCGGCCTGCCGGCTGCGGCGGTCGGTGGTGGCAGGGAACTGATGGAGAGGCTGGCACCCGTGGGCGACGTCTACCAGGCCGGCACCCTTTCGGGCAATCCGCTTGCGGTGGCGGCCGGACTGGCAACCCTGAAGCGGCTCGACGCGCCGGCCTACGCGAAGATCACCGCCCTGACCGGTCGGCTCGTGGAGGGGCTTGAGGATCTCGCCCGCGAGCACAATCTGAGTGTCGGGTCGGCCCCGGGGCTGGTGACCCTTTTCTTCTCCCCCCGGCCGGTGAGGAACTTTTCCGATGCGGCGGGGACCGATCGTGAACGCCACGCCGCCTTCTACCGGGCGATGCTGGAGCGTGGCATCTGGCTGCCGCCATCGCCGTTCGAAGCCTGGTTTGTCTCCCTGGCCCAGGATGAGGTTGCCATTGACAGAACCCTGATGGCAGCGGCCGAGGCGCTTGCCGCAACCGATCCTGGCCGGGTGCCCGGGTGAGCCCGCCCACCACTCTCGAGCGACTTGCCGCCCGGGTGCGGGAGGAGGGAGCACCGCTGGTGGTCCGGCCTGCGGGCGACTCCGGTTTCGACCCTGACCCTTTGGGCCAGCTCGCGGCCTCCGGCCCCCGGTCATCGGCCCGGGCGGCGCAGTACGCCTTCATTGTCGAGGCGGTGAGGGAGGGCTATCTCTGCCATTACGGCCGGTCCCGGCTGCTCGATGAACCGGACTCGGATCTGGCCCTGCTGGCCGGGGATCTGTTCTATGCGATCGGGATCAGCGGCCTCGCCGAGCTGAATGACCTTGAATCCACAGGGATCTTGTCGGATTTGATTCGGGTTGCGGCCGAGCTCCAGGCAGCCGGCCGCCCGGACCTTGCCGGGGTTATCTGGTTGAGTCAGATTGTCGCATTGGCATGCGGAAAAGATGAAGAACAAGCCAAGGCAGTCGAGGCTCTGGGGGCGGGAGAAGCGGCAGCAGCCGAGGCTCTTGAGGCCTGGTCCCGGGCCACCGCGGACTCGCATGGGGCGGGGCGGGCATTCGAGAATGCCCGGACTGCAATAGACTCCCGCCCGTCGAATCCCTAGAAGCGTGTCCGAACCGTTGAACAAGAACTCCAGGTCGGGGGAAGAGCCCCGCGTCAAACTGCCCCCCGCTGAACCTCGCGGCTACTTTGAAGGCGAGTCGATGACCCGTCGGCATGTCTTCACGGTTGCCAGTCAGGCGATCGGCGGTGTCGCCGCGGCTGCGGTAGTGCTGCCCGTGGTCGGGTTCGCTGTCGCCCCGCTTTTCGAGCGTGGCGAAGAACGCTGGGAAGCGGTCGGGCCCGTCGAGGACTTCAACGCCGAGACCTACAAGCAGGTTGTCTTCACCGAGACTCCGGGAATCGGCGAGGTAGGCAAGACCACTGCCTACGTCCGTACCGGTGCCGAGAAGTACAACGAGGAACCGAACGACATCATCGCGGTTTCGACCCGCTGCGCCCACCTTGGCTGTCCGGTCCGTTTCGTCCAGGCCGCCCAGAACTTCATCTGCCCCTGCCACGGCGGGGTCTACGACTTCGAAGGCAAGCGGATCGGCGGACCGCCCGTGCGACCGCTTGACCGTTTCCAGACCCGCGTGCGCGCAGGCCAGGTCGAGGTCGGGCCGCGCTTCAGCGTCACCAACCAGCTGAAGGCCGTCCGCGTCCGTGATCCCGGCGAGTTCACCGGCGGGATCTGGGAGTACCTGTACCCGCCACGCCCGTCCACCTTCCCCCCGCCGAGTAACTGATCCGGATGAGCCTTCTCAAGCGCAAGAAACAGGATGCCACCGAAGCCAACGGGTCTGACGGATCCGTGGAAAGCACCGGCCCCAGCCGCGGCGAACGCATGGGTCAGGCCAAGGATCTGGCCGTCCATCACGGCACCCACAAGTCGATTGACGTAGCCGGCTGGGTCGATTCACGGGTCAACGCCTCGGGAATCTTCACCGCAATGATGTCGCGGCATGTCCCGAAGGGAACCAACTGGTTCTACACCCTCGGTTCGGCGACCATGTTCATTTTCGCCATGCAGGCGATCACCGGTGTTTTCCTTTCGATGTACTACACGCCTTCGGCGACCCAGGCGTACGCCTCGATCACCCACCTGACCAACGAGGTCTTCATGGGCGAGTTCGTCCGCGGCCTGCACAAGTGGGGCGCTTCGCTGATGATCATCCTGATCTTCCTCCACATGGGCCGCACCTTCTTCTTCGGTGCCTACAAGTACCCAAGGGAGCTCAACTGGGTGATCGGGGTTGTGCTGCTGATCCTGACCACGGTGATGGGCCTGACCGGCTACCTCCTGCCTTTCGACCAGCGTTCCTACTGGGCCACGATCGTCGCCAACAACATCACCGCCTCGGGCCCGGTCGTCGGTCCCTACCTGGCGGACTTCCTCCGCGCCGGCCCGGACTTTTCCGCGACGACCCTTTCCCGGTTTTACGCGCTCCACATGATGCTGGTCCCCGGGCTGATCGGAGCCTTGATCGGTGCCCACCTGTTCTTTGTCGTCAAGCTCGGAACCACCGCCCCACCGTGGGTTCGTGCCGGCCGGCCCAAGGGTGCCCGACCGACCGAACAGGTCGCGGCCGGGGTCGCAGGCGAAGATCTGGCCGAGGCGCCGCCCGACACGGGACCGCCAGCCGAGGAACCGGCGGCCGAGCAGCCAGCAGCCGAGGAACCGCCAGCCGAGGAACCCGCGGCTGATGAACCGGCAGCCGAGGAACCCGCGGCTGATGCCCCGGCCGATGAATCAGGCGAAGGGGAGGTGAACTAGATGAACGCCCGCGAGAAGGAGGAATACCTCCGCGAATACGAGATCCTCAAGAAGAAGGGCAAGCCCTTCTTCCCCTACGCGATCATGAAGGACTCGGTGATGATGCTGATCGTGGTCGGTGTGATGATCGCGATGTCGGTCATCATGGGAGCCGAGCAGGGACCCAAAGCCGACCCGACAACCACCACCTACGTACCGCGGCCCGAGTGGTACTTCTTCTACCTTTTCGAACTGCTGCGGGTGATCAAGCCGCCGGCCCTCGTTCCCGTCGCCACGATCGGGATTCCGACCATATGCATGGTCCTGCTGCTGCTGCTTCCGTTCTATGACCGTGGTCCCGAGCGGGTCCCGTGGAAGCGGCCGATCGCCAGCATCACCGGCATACTCGTGATCATCGCGATGGCCTACCTGACCTTCCTCGGGGCCACCGCCGGCGCACCGACCGAGATTGAACTCGAAACCGCCCCCCAGTACGAGCAGGGCAAGGCGCTGGTCGCCGAGTCGGGCTGTCTGGCCTGTCATTCGATCGGCGAGAACGGCGCCCACGGTGGCCTGGGTCCGGATCTCACTGACATCGGAGCGAAGGTTCCGCGGGAAGCGATCAAGCAGTCGATCGCGGTCGGGCCCGGCATCATGCCTTCCTTCCAGGGACTCGGTGAAGAGAACCTGAACGCAGTCGCGGATTACCTGGCTTCGCTCGATTCCGGTCACTGAGATGAACCAGGCACCTCCCCGCCGGGGTGACCGTGAGTTTGCCGGTGAGGTGAACTCGATGTTCGACCGGATCAGCGGTGTCTACGACCGCATGAACCGGTTGATGACGGCCGGACTGGATCAGAGCTGGCGCGCCCGTGCAGCCGGGAGGGCCCGCCTGGAGCCCGGCATGAAGGCATTGGACCTTTGTTGCGGCACCGGGGATCTCGCCCTCATGCTTGCCGAAAGAGTAGGGCCGGAAGGTTCGGTCACCGGGGCGGATTTTTCCCGGCCGATGCTTGATCTGGCCCTCGAAAAGGCGAAGCGGGAAGGTTTCCGCCAGGCGACGTTCAAGTGGGCCGACGCGCTTGATCTGCCCTTTGACGACGGGAGTTTCGACGCGGTGACGATTGCTTTCGGGGCCCGCAATCTGGCCGATCTTGACCGCGGACTCGCGGAAATGAGGCGGGTGCTCGTCCCCGGGGGGCGGCTGGTCATCCTTGAAATCACCCAGCCTCGCCGGCAGCCCCTGGCCGGTTTCTTCGGTCTCTGGTTCGATCGCATCGTTCCCCTGCTCGGCAAGGTGGCTGGCGATTCACCG
>JBGAOF010000038.1:2293-6754 GCA_044221915.1 Solirubrobacterales bacterium | reverse complement strand
AGTCGGTGCGGAGCTTTCCCGACGCGGAATCGCTGGCGGGCCGGCTCGACGCGGCCGGCTTCTCCCACGTCCGCTGGACCTTGATGGCGGGCGGGATCATTGCCCTCCACTCCGGGATCAGGTGACCGGGACGTCCGCTGAAGACGACCGGCGCCGCTCGCTGCCCGAACCGGTAACCGCCGTTACCGACACCGCCGGGGCCTGGCTGCCGGCCAGGCTGGGTGAAGTGGAAGCCGGCCTGCTGACGGCGGTTGAAGATGGTGGTGGCCTGGCCGCCGACGCGGTCAGCACGCTCCGGGCCGGCGGCAAGCGAATGCGACCGATGCTGGTGCTGCTCTGCGCCGGTCCGCAGGCCGGAGAGGCCGCGGTTCGCGCCGGGATCGCAGTCGAGCTGGTTCACATGGCCAGTCTGGTCCACGACGATGTCCTCGACCGGGCTCCCCTGCGCCGCGGTCTGCCAACGGTCTTTGCCAGCTCCGGCAGGGAGCGGGCAACCGCCCTGGGTGACCGGCTCTTCTCGACCGCTTTCAGGGTCCTGGTCGAGGGCGGTGACGCGGGCGCGGTCACGGAGCTCAGCGCAACCGCAGTTGATCTCGCGCGGGGAGAGCTTCGTCAGCGTCAGGATGCCTGGGACATGAGCCTGGCCGAGGAGGCATATTTCGAGCGTTGCGGACTGAAGACCGGCCGGCTGTTCGAGGCGGCCTGCCTGATGGGCTGGGCCAGCACCGGCCAGCAGCCCGGCCCGGTCGGTCTCTTCGGCAGGCGGATCGGCCTCGCCTTCCAGCTGCTTGATGATGTCCTTGACATTGCCGGCCCGCCAGAGCGGACCGGCAAGGCGAGGGGCACCGACCTGCTCGACGGAACGGTGACCCTGCCGCTGATCGTCGCGGCCCGGCGGGATCCGGCACTCGCCGCATTGGACCTGCGCCGGCTTGATTCGGATTCCGCCGCAGCCGCCTGCGACCGGATTGAAGCGACCGGAGCCCTCGACGATGTCCGCGAACGAGCGGCCAGCCTGATCGCCGAAGCCAAGTCCGGGCTTGACGGGACCGGACTGGAAACGGAACAGCGCCAGCTGCTCGAACTGATCGCCGACGGCGTGGTCCTCCGCTACAGCTGACTGGCCGGCGGCTGGCTTCTTCAGTCGGACCGGTCTGGGATACTGCCCGCTCATGGTCCTCAGTGACAAGACTCTGCGGGAGGAGATTGATGCCGGGAGGATCGTCATCGATCCTTTCGAGGAAGCGCTGATCCAGCCGTCCAGCATCGATCTCAGGGTTGACCACAGCTACCGGGTCTTCAACAATTCCCGCTATCCGTTCATCGATGTGAAGCAGCCGATGGAGGATCTGACCGAACTGGTCAAGCCGGCGGACGAGGAACCGTTCATCCTGCATCCGGGGGAATTCGTCCTCGGCCAGACCCTGGAGCGGGTGACTGTCCCTGACGATCTCGTCGCGCGGCTTGAGGGCAAGAGCTCGCTGGGCCGCCTCGGGCTGCTGATCCATTCGACGGCCGGCTTCGTTGACGCCGGTTTTTCCGGCAACCTGACCCTGGAGCTGTCAAACGTCGCCAACTTGCCAATCACGATTTACAAGGGCATGCCGATCGGCCAGCTGTCCTTCATGCGAATGGACCAGCCGGTGGATACCGCCTACGGAACCTCCGGCAAAGGATCCAAGTACCAGGGCCAGGCCGAGCCGACCGCGTCACGCTATTACCTCAACTTCCGGGATTGATCTCCGACCGCCAGCAACTGCCCATCGGCACCTCCGGCCGTGGGTCGGCCCCCGATCAGGGGTACGATTGGTAACGAGATGATTCCCAACGTCGGTCCGCTGGAAATAGCAATCGTTCTGATCATCGCGCTGATCATCTTCGGCCCGAAGAAGCTGCCGGAGCTCGGCCGGTCGGTAGGCCGTGGCATCAACGAGTTCCGTGAAGGGTTGAGCCACGTCGGCAAGGGTGATGACGAAGACGACGATGAAGATGATCTCGAACCGGAACCGACCGCAATCAGCGCCCCGTCCGACGCTGGCAAGGATCCACTCCCCGGAGAGGAGCCGGAAGTCACCGAGGTTACCGGCGAGGTTGTTTCCGAGAAGAACGACTGAGGCCAGCCGGTGGCCAGGCTGAAGCCGGTTCGCCACGATGAGCACCTGAGCCTCATCGATCATCTCGATGAACTGCGCACGCGCATCATCTATTCCCTGATCGCTCTCGGCCTGGCTTTCGTTCTCTGCTTCTGGCAAAGCGACCGGATTCTCGATTTCGCGGCAGCTCCGCTGCCGGAGAAGTACCAGGCCCTGGTCGTCCTCGCCCCGACCGAGGCTTTCATGACCACGCTGACCGTCTGCGTCTACGCCGCGATCGTGCTTGCCGCCCCGTTCATCAGCTACCAGATCTTCGCTTACATCCTGCCCGCCTTCTCGCCGCGGGAACGGCGCGCCGTCCTGCCGATGCTGATCGTGATTCCGCTGCTCTTTCTGGCCGGCGTCGTTTTCGCCTACTTCATCGTCCTGCCGGCCGCGGTCAAGTTCTTGCTCGGCTTCAACGAGGCCCAGTTCGCGATCCAGCTCAGGGCGAGGGAGTATTACTCGTTCTTTTCGATGACCCTTATTGCGGGCGGGGTCGTCTTTCAGGTACCGGTGATCGTGCTCGCCCTCGTCAGGTTGAGGATCATGACCGTTCAGCAGCTCCGGCAAAACCGCAAATACGCGTATCTGATCATTGCCGTGCTGGCCGCCGCCCTGCCGGGGGTCGATCCGATTTCGATGCTGATCGAGATGGTCCCGCTCCTTCTGCTCTACGAGTTGAGTATCTTGCTCGCTCGGGGTATTGGTGATCCAGAGGAGAGCGCCGAGCCCCAGATCCCTTCAATCCAGGAGAACCAGCCAAGTGGCAGATGAACCGGAACACAGAATGCTCTTCGACCTTCGCGGCCGCCGCAAGCGGGTCGTACAGGTCATCTATGTGATCCTCGCGATCATCATGGGGGCCAGCCTCGTGGTGATCGGCCTGCCGGGTGGCATCAACCCGTTCAATGGCGGTGGCTCCAGCGTCAATCAGGATGCCGCCCAGGCAAACGTGGAGAGGGCCGAAAAGCTGCAGCAGAAGCTTCAGGCCGAGCCGAAGAACGAGCAAGTTGCCAAGGAATTGATCCGGGCCCGTTTCTCCGCCGGCCAGTCGCTCTACACGATCGACCCCCAGACCGGCCAGTCAGCGATAACCGATGAAGCGGAAACGCAACTTGAACTGGCCGCCGAAGCCTGGACCAAGTACCTCAAGCTGACCGGCGACAACCCGGACCCCGAGGTCGCACAGCTGATCGCCCAGATGCTGTTCACTCTCTCCCAGGGTTCAACGGTCGCGCAATTCAAGAGCAACATCCGTGACGCCGCCCAGGCCCAGGAGTTTGTCGCCGAAAGCGCGGTCAAGGAGCAGCAGAAGGGCGGCAGCTCGGCCGCCAGCCAGCTCACCACCTTGGCCATCTATCAGCTTTACGGACAGGATTACGACGCGGCAGCGAAGACCCGCCAGCAGGCCCTCGCCGCGACCGAGTCGGCGGACGAGAAGAAGCAGATAGAGCAGACTCTCGACTCGACCGAGAAGGACGCAAAGCGGGTCGGCAAGCTGATTGACAAGGCGGTCAAGCAGGCACAGAAGGATGGCGGCAAGTCGCTGGACAATCCGCTCGGGAGCCTCGGTTCCGATACCTCGGGCAGCGGTGCGACCACGCCTTGAGCGGTCACCCGTTCTATACTTTTCTCCCGGCTTCAACCCCCTGAAGCCGGACCCGGGCCGTTAGCTCAGCTGGTAGAGCAGGAGACTCTTAATCTCAAGGTCGAAGGTTCGATCCCTTCACGGCCCATTCGGGTAGTTCCGGGTTTTCGGGCGGCAGTGGTCTGGCTGCGGAACGCGCCGTCTCCCCGATGGCTGCTTTGGCCGGGATGCTGGTGGCCCGGCTGTCGCTAGGGTTTTCTCATGGGAGCCCGGCCGCCAGAGGATGAAATCGCTGCGGTTGCGGAAGGGGTCTTCTTCCAGCCCACCGGGAAGCTGCCACGGGGAAAACATTCACTGAGCCCTGACCGGGTCCAGGCGGCCCAGCGGGAGAGGATGCTGATTGCGGTTACCGAACTGCTGGCGGCCCACGGGTACCGGGGATTCAAGGTCGGTGACATCGCCACTCGCGCCGGGGTTTCGCTCGGGGCCTTCTACGACTGTTTCTCCGGGAAGGACGATTGCATCTTCCAGGGCTATGACCGGTTTATCGAGGTCCTGCTCGGTCGAATGATCAGCGTGGAGCTCCACGGGCAGGATCAGGCCACTCTCACCGGAGAGTTGATTGACGGCTATCTCCGGGCCCTCGACCAGGATCTCGTCGTGGCCCGCGCCTATCAGCTTGAAATTGACATGCTCGGTGATCCGGCCCGGACCCGCCGTCGCGATGCCCTCACCCTC
>JBGAOF010000038.1:0-2283 GCA_044221915.1 Solirubrobacterales bacterium | reverse complement strand
TCCGGCAGCGGGTGGCGGAATTTACCCCGGACGGACAACCTCCCGCGGACATTCCGCCGATCGCCTACATCGGGGTTGTCTACGCAGCCCGGCAGCTCGTTTCCGATGAGCTTGCGAGCCGCGAGCCGGATCTCGCTCGCCTGGCGGCGCAACTCAGGGAATGGGCGACCGACGTTCTCAGGGTCAGGTCTTGAGGACCCGGAGGGTATGGAGAACCCCCCGGGGGCGAGTGGCTCCGGTCGGGGAGGAGCGCCCACCTTCCATTCCCCCACGAAACTCCAAAAATACGCTAGATTACTTTTAGGAATTGGCAGCTACGAAAGCCAGAGGCTCCGAAGCTGCCGGACAACCGAAGCCGAGGAGCGCAGCATGTTGGAGAGGGAAGCAGGGGAGATGTGGAGCGTTGGCCTCCGCCGGAGTCTGGCTGCCGTACTGGCGGCAGCTCTTGCGGTCGGCCTTTCGTTGACGATGGCGTCGGCCGCCGGTGCGGCCCGTGGTCCGCAGTGTCCGGCCTACGTGAACGCCTCGAAATTCACGACCACGTCACAGCTCCAGCAGGACACCGCGAAATTCAACAGTTTCGGCCCGAGGATTCTCGGCAGCAGTTCCCACAACAAGGCGATCTCCTGGCTCGAGTCCCAGGCCCGGGCGATCGGGATGAAGACCCGGTCCAGGTACTACCGGCCCTACGCCTGGTTGCCCAAGACCGGTTTCCGGAACAAACCGGGTCTCGACATCAGCAAAGCCGGCGGCATCACGGTCAAGAAGGCCGACGGCAGCACGGTCAAGGTCGCCGATGCCGGAGCCGTCCACTGGTCCAGGCCGACCTCGCCCGGGGGAGAGGGTGGGCCTCTGGTTTATCTGCCGCCCGACGAGGACATCACGGCCGCCAACTCGGCCGGCAAGGTGATCATCCGGGATTTCGAAACCGGCTCGATCCCCTTCGGCGTCCTCAAGGCCCTGCTCAGTCTCTACACGACTCCGGACCTCGACGGCTACACCGACTATGTCCGTCCGTACCTGAGCCCGAATCTGCATGAGGACCAGATGGCGGCGAGCGCGGCGGGAGCCCGCGGTGTGATCTTCGTCTTCGACCTGCCGCAAAAGCAGGTAAGTGGCTACTACGACCCGCATCTCGGTGTCATCTACCGCCAGCCGGCAGTCTTCGTGGGGAGGACCCAGGGGGACCAGCTGAAGGCGCTGGCCGCCGCTGGAAGCAGCGCCAGGGTAATTGTCCAGGCGAAGCTTGCCCGCAAGAAGACCCGCAACCTGATCGCGACGATTCCCGGCAAGAGCAAGGAGAAGATGGTCATGGTCGCGAACACCGACGGCAACTCCTGGGTCCAGGAGAACGGCGTGATCGGAATGCTTGCGATCGCCCGCTACTACGCGAAACTGCCGCTCAGCTGCCGGCCGCGGACCTTGGAGATGGTCTTCTCCACTGCCCACGATTCGGTCCGCGAGGACGGACTCAGGCCCTGGAATTACCGGCTGGACAAGAAGAAGACAGTCTTCGGGTTCGCGATCGAGCACCTTGGAACCCGCGAGATGATGCCGGTCGGCGAGGGTGCCGCGAAGCATCTCGAATTCACCGGGGTGAACGATCCGGCCCTGTTCGGAGCCGGGGACAGCCAGGCCCTGCGGGATGCTGCCGTGGATGTGACCAAACACCGGAACCTGGACCACACGGCGGTGCTCAAGGGACTGGGCATCCCGAACCCCGGCCAGGCCCCTTCGATCTGCTCAATGGGTGGCCTCGGCAACACTTTCCAGCCGAGGCTGGTCCCGACCCTGGCAATGATCTCCGGGCCGTGGACCCTCTACAACCCGATCGCCGGACCGAAGGCGATTGACTTCGCCAAGATGCGGGCCCAGACCCTCGCCGCCGGGGACGCGATTCTCAAGCTGGACGGGCTGCCCCGGGAGCAGATCGAGGGTGACTATCCCGCCCTTCGGGAGGAACTCAGGAACGGGACCAAGCAGGCCTGCCCGGACAGTGATATCCACCCGTTCCAGGCACCGGGGCCGAATCCGCCCACGGTCAAGGTCAAGCAGCCACATCAGCCGAAATCGGGACCGGGCGGCAGCGACTACACGAACCACTACCGGGTTTCTTCCGGCGGCACCGGCGCCGATGCCTGGTTCGCCTTCGAGCCGACCAGGCCGAAGCCGAAGAAGGCACCGGTGACGGTCATCCTGCACGGCTACGGTGAATACGAGGGCTACCCGACAATGAAGGCCCTGATCGAGCACACGGTGAAGAAGGGCTCGATCGTGATCTAC